>JAFCFG010000182.1 GCA_017608725.1 Candidatus Iainarchaeum sp. | reverse complement strand
TCTATTTAGAAGGAATCCTGATTGACGAAGAAACAGGGGATGAATACCCCCTAGGCAATGATTACATTGCAGTGCTGCAAAAGGTTAACGGGCAATGGAAAGTGGAAGTGGCAATGCCTTTGGACGAGTTTGTGGAATATACAAAGGAAACACTTTTGGTTGCGGAAACAGCTTCTGATTTGGCCGAAGAAGAATACCAGAAAGCAAAAAAGCAGGGGGGCAACGGAACCGGAAATGGCAATGGAAACAGTGATGACGACCTTGGAATAGATGTTGTCTTTTTGGGCTTCATAGCTGCTGTGGCCATTGGGTTCTTTGCATGGAAGAAGTTCAAGACAGTGAAAAAGTAGAGGGCAACAGGGTTGACATGGGAGGCTTGATGGCGTTAGCCCCGGGAGGGATTCGGACCCTCGGCCCCCTGCTCGCCCGAATTTGGGGTTTTTCTTTTCCCCAGGCTTTTCTTTTGTTAAAAGAAAAGGCTGTACGAGGCAGGTGCTCTAAACCACTGAGCTACCGGGGCGTTTGGTGAATTAATTAAGTATGCAGTTTAATTTAAAGGTTTTCAAGGCAGGCAAAAAAGTTAAATACTGCTTAAGACTTCAATTATTTTGATATGCTCAGAACAATCAGACAGGTTTTCGCTGAAAAAAGGGCCCAGAGCGAGTGGAGCAGTGTTTACATGCTCATTGTTTTGATAATCGCTGCCTTGCTTTTGATTGCAGTCATAAAGCCCATGTTCAAGCAAAGCCAGAGAATCGTGCAAAGAACAGATTCCAAGGTAAGTTAGTTTTTTGGTGCAAAAAAATGCTGAACAAAAGAGGCCAAGAGGCTGCCCCGTTTGAGCTGCTGATAGCTGTAATAATAATGGGCTTTGTTATCATCATTGGGGCACAGGCAATGCTTTACTTGCAGGACCAAAAATGCAAGGGGGACACAGACAGGCAACTGCAGGATTTGAAGCTGGCTTTTGAGGGCGTTAAGCAGGCAGGAAGGGTTAAGCACATTAATTTCAGGTTAAGCGGATGCTACCAACCAGAGGAAGAGCAGGTTTGGATTGAGGACGAGAGTGGCCTAGACAGATGCATTCAGCTTGGCTGCGGTGACAAAAGGCTATGTCCCCTGCTTAAATATCAAAACAAAGAGTTCAGCAGAGCAGTCTGCTTGGAGATAAAGCCAAGCACTGTTTTTCCATCAGAGCCCACGGAAAAATGCCCGAAGAGGGAGAATATGCACTTGGTTGACTTTGAGAACAAAGAGGGAAAAAAGCACGGGAACTACATGCTGCAGAATAACTCAGAGGCCGGCGAGGCAATTACAACAATTTGCGCCTACAGAAGAGAGGGCTGATTGAGGCATGCTTGGATTTACCTTAAGCAAATTGAACCTGCTGATTCTGGTAACAGCGCTGTTTGCAATAATCGCATTCTTCATGGGCAACATATCGGAAATGATGGTAGGCTGGACAGCACAAAGAATGATTAACGGGTACATTACCGCCATTGACGGAGTAACAAGAAGCAATGTAAGTTGCTTCCAGGAGCAAATGACCATTCCATCGCACATCAGCTATTTCGGCGGCCTAGAGCAAAGCAGCCGGTTCTTCTACGTGATGGAGATAACAAGGGAACCAGAGGAATATGACCCCGAATATTTAACAAAAGTGATTATTAAAATAGCAAACAGAAAGGACCAAGACAAGTTTATTGCAACAAACAGCGTGGATGTCAATGCAAGGGTCTATCTCTACCAGTGGCCGGTTGCAGACGGAAGCATTACAACAGACATTGAAGAGCAGAGCAGTGTTTTGATGGATCCAGCAAAAGGGCTTAGCATCAGCAGCAATTCAGCGCTTTTGATAAAAGAAGAGTACATGGGCAAAAACTACGTGCATATAATACTGTGCTCTTCTGGGCCAGGGCAATGCGAACTGAACAAGGGCTATGCTGGCTGCTGCATTAAAAAATGCAGGGGCAAGGAATCAAGCTGTGTGGAACCAGCAGATGACTGCCCAGCCAACCTAAGCTGTTACAGAAGCCTAAGCTGTGATTAAAGTGGTTGAATTGAAAAAAATGCAGGGATTCATTGGGCCTATTGGGGATGAT
>JAFCFG010000181.1 GCA_017608725.1 Candidatus Iainarchaeum sp. | reverse complement strand
TGCCAGGTCTAGGGCTTATTTTCCTGCAGTCATTCAAGCACGGAATGACCCTGACCCTGCTTCAAAGCTATTGGAACAATCTGAAAAAGCTTCCCTTGGTTCTGAAAAAGAGGGAAAATAGGAGAAAAAAGGCGGCTTTGCTTAGGAAGCGATTAAATCTCAGCTAATTCTTGAAGCGCGCTCTCAATGTCCCTTGTTGTTATGCCAAGGGAGTTGAGTTTTCCCAAGGCAAGGGAACTGTCCCTTGGCCTCTTGGCTGTTTGGCTCAACTGCTCTGTTTCAATTGGCTTTATGAGTTGTTTGGGAAGAGCAAACCTTTCCCTTATTTTTTCAGCAAACTGCAGCCTGCTCAAGGGGGTTTTCCCGGCAACGTGGAATATTCCCCTGGCCTTCTTTTCAACAAGCGAAATTGACGCTTCAGCCAGGTCATCAACAAGTGTTGGGTTTGTTATCTGGTCGGTTACAACTCTTATCTCCTTGCCTGCCCTCAATGATTCGAAAACCCATTGCACAAAACTCTTTTTCTTCTCATCTGATTTTTGGGATGAATCAAATTTTCCGTAAAGCGTGGATGTCCTGATTATGAGATAATCCCGCAGCGTTTTAGCTATTTCCTGCTCTGCTTGCAATTTGGTTTTGCCGTAAACATTCAACGGCCTTGGAGCATCGCTCTCAGAATAATTCCCCTTCTTCCCGTCAAAGACAAAGTCAGTTGAATAGAAGACAAGAAAACAGCCCTGTTTATTGCATGCATCTGCAACGTTTTTCACGCCTGAAACGTTTACATCAAAGGCCCTCTCGCTGTTCTTTTCGCAGAAATCAACGTTTGTCACTGCAGCAGTAAGGAAAACAACATCTGGCCTCTCCTCCTGCAATAGGAGATCAACCGCCTTTTTCTGGGTTATATCAATGCTCTTTCCAGCAGCTCCATGAACATCATTGCTTGCAACAGAAAATCGAATGCCCCTCTCTTGCATTTTCTCAGCAAGCTTTTTTCCAAGCAGGCCAAAGCCAATTATAAGGCACTTCAAATCAAATCACTCAGCCACCCGCTTCCCAAAAATCACTTAATCACTAAATTCCCTACTGCTGTTCCAATTCACTAAATTCCCTGCTGCCGTTCCAAAAATCATTCATCCCTCTGTTCGGTATCGCCCTCTTCTGTCTGCCAATCAAAGTCTATTTCCTTTGAATTGAATGGCTTTCTCAACTCATCCGGCTTGCGGTAATTGAACAAATTCGTTGGAATGTTCACCAACATTGCCTCTTCATTTCCCAGGGCAGTGAAGCCGTGGAAAACGTTTTCAGGAACCTTAATCAGAGTTGGTTTCTCAGCTGAAAGAATGAATTCGTTTGAAATTCCAAAAGTGCTGCTATCCTTTCTTCCATCCCACAGGCCGATCTTTGCCTTGCCCTTTACAACAATCAAGTTGTCCTTCTGCTTTCTGTGGCAGTGCCATGCTTTTGCATAGCCTGGCCTGCATGTCGTGATATATGCCTGGCCAAACCTCTCAAACAAAGGCCAATCGCTCCTAAGCATTTCAAAAAGCCTGCCTCTGCCATCCTTTATCTGCTTCAATTCCTTTACCACAACCCCCTCAATCAGTTTCTGCTCCATTCAATTCCCTCCAATAAAACTTAGGCCAATAAAGATAATAAAGGCTGTTATTTTGCCCAATTCAGCAATATTCTTCCCCCCCTGCATTAATAGGCCAATTTCATTTATAAGCTATTTTTGGTTCAAGCCTCGAATTTTTTGTTTTGCCGCAGCCAGTTAAGAAACTAATCAGGCAAGGCGGGTTTTAACTAATGATTAAAGCCCAACAATCGCCGGGTTATAGCTCTTACGGTTACTGCTTCATTACCTTCCTGTAAATTTCCATGAATTTGTCAGCCACACCTTCAATGCCGTATTCGCGCAAGGCCCTTTTCTGGGCTGCCTTGCCCTTCTCCTTTCTCAGGGCAGGGTTTTCAATGAAGTGGAGCAAAGCCCGGGCAATGCTTTTCTCATCCTTCTGCTTTGAAAGCAGGCCTGTCCCGCCCAGAGTGGGCTTTACCTCCCCTGAATCGGTTGCAACAATGGCCTTGCCTGCAGCCATGCTCTCCATTAGG
>JAFCFG010000015.1 GCA_017608725.1 Candidatus Iainarchaeum sp. | reverse complement strand
ACGCGTATCTGGGGCTTAGGTCAAACGCCATGTGCACATGGTTGTCATCAAAGCCAACCTCATCAACAGCGATGCCCATTTCGTTAAACACGCTGTCAAAAACCTGCATGCAGCACTCCCTTACAGCTGCATCCAAGAATATCTTGTGGCAGTACTTTGCCTTGGTGCAAACATGAACCTTTAACTTACCTATGCTAGAACTATATCTAGGCAAATCTATCCTATGCATGAAATATGCACCTCCTGCGGCGCAGCCGCAAACGCACGCCGCTAGAGGATTTACACTGCAAAACAAGAAAAAGAATCAGGCCACCGTTTAAAAACGGCGGAAATACTCATTTATATAGTTAGAAAACATAATTCTTCCAAATAATCACAGAGGTGATTTTTAATTGAAAAAAAAGTATTTTCTTTTTGATTTTTGCAGTTATTGCAATTGTCCTGCTAAGCGGGTGCACAACGCCAGTTTGCGGTGATGGCGTATGTGAAGAGAGAGAAAACAGTTTCAACTGCCCGGAAGACAGCACGCGAAGCGTCCTTTTCCAAGGCTTTTGCAGGAGCAAAAAGGCCTGTTTTGCGAAGCAAAACTTTTTCCCAAGGCTTTTTTCCGCAGAAAAAAAGGCTTTTAAACGATTTTCACTGTTCTTCTTTCTAATATGGCCTACGATTTTGCAGCAGTTGAAAAGAAATGGCAGCAGCGCTGGGAGAAGAAAAAGCTATTCAATGCTGGGGAAGCCAAAGGCAAGAAAAAGTACTATGTTTTGGAGATGTTTCCCTATCCAAGCGGAAAACTGCACATGGGGCATGTCAGGAACTACGCAATTGGCGATGCAACAGCGCGCTTTAAGAGAATGCAGGGCTTTAACGTGCTCTATCCAATGGGGTATGATGCTTTGGGCTTGCCGGCAGAGAATGCTGCAATACAGCATGGTGCAGACCCAAAGAAATGGACCTGGGACAGAATAAACGAAATGCAAAAGCAGCAGAAGAGGCTTGGCTTCAGCTATGACTGGGAAAGGATGATTGCAACCTGTGAAGCTGATTACTACAAATGGAACCAGTGGTTTTTCCTCCAACTGCTAAAAAAGGGCCTTGCCTACAAAGCAAAGGCAAAAAGCAACTGGTGCCCAAAGTGCAAAACAGTGCTGGCAAACGAGCAGGTTCTTCTGGGGAAATGCTGGCGCTGTAAGAACGAAATTGTTGAAAAGGAATTTGAGCAATGGTTCTTCAAAATCACAGATTATGCCGAAGAGCTGCTGAAGGATTTAGACAAGTTGGAGCACTGGCCGCAGAGGGTCAAGACAATGCAGCGCAACTGGATTGGGAAGAGCAAAGGCGTAAACATAAAGTTCAAAATCCATGGCTCCAAAGAGGAGATTGAAACCTTTACAACAAGGCAGGATACAATGTTTGGCATGACCTTTATTGTCATTGCTCCAGAGCATCCCAAAGTAATGGAATGGGTAAAGGGAACAGAAAGAGAAAGGCCGGTGAAGGAATTTTTGGAAAAGGTAAGGAAACTAAGCGTTATTGAGAGAACAACAACGGAAAAAAAAGAGAAGAGGGGCATTTTCCTTGGAAAATACGCGATTCACCCATTTACAGGGAAAAAGATTCCAATTTACGCAGCAGACTTTGTTTTACTTGAATTTGGCACAGGCATTGTGCAAGCTGTGCCAGCCCATGACCAAAGGGACTTTGACTTCGCAAAGGAATATGGTTTGCCTGTTGTTGTTTCAGTGCAACCAGACGGCTATGAGTTGAATGCAGAAAAGATGAGCAGGAGCTATGAAGGTTTGGGAACCTTAGTAAATTCCGGGGAGTTCAATGGCCTTAGCTCAGAGGAGGCCTTGGAAAAAATTGCAGACAAGCTTGAGGAAAAAGGCCTGGGGGAGAGAAAAGTCAATTACAAGCTGAGGGACTGGCTAATCTCAAGGCAGCGCTTTTGGGGAACACCGATTCCTGTTGTTTACTGCGAGAAATGCGGCATTGTTCCAGTGCAGGAGAAGGACCTGCCAGTAAAGCTGCCGGAAAAAGCAAAATTCACCGGCGAAGGAAACCCGCTTGAAACAGTAAAGGCATTTGTTGAAACAAATTGCCCAAAATGCAGGGGCAAGGCAAGGAGGGAAACAGACACAATGGACACATTTGTGGACAGCAGCTGGTACTTCCTGCGTTATTGCTCACCCCATGAAAAGAAGGCAATGTTCAACAAGAAAGCTGCTCTTTATTGGATGCCTGTAGACCAGTACATTGGAGGCATTGAACACGCGATAATGCACTTGCTCTATGCAAGGTTTTTCACAAAAGTGCTTAGGGACTTGGGGTTGGTTAAATTTGATGAGCCGTTTACAAGGCTTTTAACCCAGGGCATGGTGCTGCACAACGGAAAGGTAATGAGCAAGAGCCTGGGAAATGTGGTTGACCCCGGCCAAATAATTGAGAAATTTGGAGCTGACACGGCAAGGACATTTATGTTGGGCGTGAGCTTGCCCACAAAAGAGTTTGAGTGGTCTGATAAAGGGGCTGCCTCCACATTCAAGTTTTTGAACAAGTTCTTTGAATTTGTTCAAAGCAACAGAAAGCTTGGAAGGCAAAAAATCAATGTGAAAAAGCTTAGCAGCAAGGACCGCTTGTTACTGAGCAAAACCCATAGGACAATTTTAAGTGTAACAAAGCAAATGGAGGGCTTTGAATTCAACTTTGCCTTGTCGGAAATAAGCAGGTTGTTTAATGCAGCAGGGAAAGCGGAGAAACCGGACAGAAACGTTCTTGGTTTCACTGTAAGAACACTGGTTCAATTGCTTGCCCCCTTTGCACCGCACTTATGCGAGGAGCTTTGGGAAAAACTTGGGGAGAAGGACTTTGTCAGTTCAAGCAAATGGCCCAAGGCAAACGAAAAAATGATTGACAGGGAAGCAGAGCAGGTTGAAGAATTCATTGAAACAGTGAAAGAGGATGTTCAGCATATAAAGCAGCTTGCAAACATCCAGAAACCGAAGAGGGTTGTTTTCTTCACTGCTCCAGCTTGGAAGTGGAAAGCTGTTGCAATTGCTGCAAGGGCATGCAAAGAAAAGCCAGACCTGGGCGCAACCATTAGGGCATTGATGCAAAATACGGAGATAAAGAAGCATGGGCAGGAAGTTCAGGGCTTTGCAAAAGCGCTTGTTGCAAGGATAAGGGAGCTGGAGGAAGTTGCAAGAATTGACGAGTTCGCTGCATTGAAGGAAGCAAAAAAGGGCTTGGAAAGGGAATTTGGAGCAAAAGTGGAAATAGAGAAAGCAGACAAAAGCAGGCACCCAAAGGCAGGGAACGCATTTCCCCTAAAGCCGGCTATTTTTGTTGAATAGAAAGAATTAAATTCCTGAAAAGCGGTGTTTTTTTACTATGAAGAAACGCAGACCTGTCAGGAAGAGGCCTCTTGGCAAAATAGCCAGAGCAAAGAGGCAAAGGCTTGGCTTAAGGATTTCAAAAGGCTTAGAGCTCCTGCGTGAATTGCCTGAGGGCGTGCTCTCAGAACATGAACAGAATATCCTGAGAAGAATCCAGGACATTCACACCGGCGTTGTGGTTGGAAGGCTGACAGAGGTTGATTTCGAAAACATGAGGAGAATCGCTGAAAAGCACAATATGCGAATTGGCTGACTACATCCTCTCAATTGCCTCTATGTTGAGCAACTGCAAGCCGTTTTTCAGAACATGGGCTGTTGCCTGGACCAAAGCAAGCCTCCCCTTTTTCAATTCAATGTTTTCTGCTTGGATTACCGGGTGCTTATGGTAGAATGTGTTGAATGCCTCTGCTGTTTCAATCAAAAACTGGCAGAGGATATGAGGGCTTAAAGCATCTGAAGCCTTTTGAACAATACTTGGAAACTGGGAAAGCAGGTTGATTAACCGCTTTTCCTCACTGGTTTTTAGCTGGTTGAACAACAGCTTTTGCAGGGAAACTTCCTTTGCTTTTCTGAGAATGTTCTTTGCCCTTGCATAAGTGTATTGGATGTATGGCCCTGTTTCGCCCTCAAAGCTAATGCTTTCCTTTGGCTTGAAATGCAAATCCTTTTGGGCAGCTGTTTTCAGCATGTAAAACTTTATTGCACCCAGAGAAATGGCACTCGCCCTTCTCTGCAGCTCTTTTTTGTTAATGCCCCCTTCTCTTTTCCTTATTTCGCTTTCCGCAAGCTTTTGCACTTCATCCATGATTGCATCAGCGTCAACAACTCTGCCCTCCCTGCTCTTCAGCTTTCCACTGGGCAAGAAAACCATTCCGTAACTCAAATGCCTGCAATTGCCCGCCCACTTAAAGCCAAGCAATTCAAGTATTTTAAACAGCTGCTTGAAGTAAAGGTTTTGTTCTGATGCAACAACCCAGATTGCCTGGTCAAGCCTGAAGTGCTCAAACTTGTGTTTTGTCAAAGCCAAGTCATTTGTAATGTAAATTCTGCTGCCGTCTGCCCTCAAAACCGTTTTGTCTGGCAACCCGTACTTTTCAAGCCTTGCAAGCAGTGCTCCATCCTTATTCTTGGAGAAAATGCCCTTTTTCTTTCCCTGTTCAATCAACGGGCCTGCCTTGTCATAGAACTTTGATTCAAAAAACCAGACATCAAACCTGCTTCCAAAACGCCTGTATGTCTGCTTAAAGCCCTGCAAAATCCAGCCGTTCATTTTCTTCCAGAGGGCAATTACTCTCCTGTCCTTTTTCTCCCACAGCTTCAAAAGTTCGTAAGCCTGCTTCTCCAGTTCAGGATTTTCCCCTGCCTTTTTGTTGTACAAAACATAATAGCTTCCAACAAAGTGGTCTGGCTTCTGCTTTGCCTTTTCTGGGCTTGAATTCTTTCCAAATAGCTTGTATGCAAGCATGCTCTTGCACACATGTATGCCCCTGTCGTTTGCAATGTTTGCTTTAATTACCTTGTTGCCTGTTGCCTCAAGCAGGTTGCTTACAGCCATTCCAATTGAATCATTTCTCAAATGCCCTAGGTGAAGTGGCTTGTTTGTGTTTGGCCCGCTATACTCAACCATTATTTTTTTTCCTCTCCCGCCTTTTCCATATTTCTCCTTTTCCTTTAAGATAAGGGAAATTGTTTGCTTTGCAATTGACTCCCTTTGCAGAAAGAAATTCAAATAGGGTCCGGCAGGCTCTGCCTTTTCAACAGGGGCAGGCAGCTTAACAGATTGGGAAAGCTCTTTGGCTATTTCAGCAGGGCTCTTTTTGAAGAGGGGAGCCAGCTTGAAGCATGGAAAAGCAATATCACCCATTTCCGGTGAGGGTGGGCTTTCAAGCAATTCAAGAACCTGGCTTTGCTTTAGTTTGCCCTTTAGGCTGAGGGCAAGTGCCTTTGCAATTTCCTCCCTCTGTTCAAGCATTTTTTACCACCTAGTAATAGGCTGTCAAAGTTAATTAACTTTTTTGTTCATCTAATTTTAGTTTTGGTTTTTCCTCAAAGGGCCAAGTTACTCTTTTTCCAAGTTTTACTGCAAGTGCCTGGTCCAAGGCACCTGATGTAACTCCGTATTTTTTTGCTATTTTAATAAAAATTTTTCTTGCAGCCTCCCTGGTTTCAAGATGCAAAAACGCTTTTCTCAAGGCCTTAACCTCACGGGGTTTCAGCTTTTTTGCAAGTGTTTCAATTCCCCTCGCTTCCCGATATCTTGCTAATTCATGTTCAGTGTACTTGGCAACCCTTGCTTTTTTATCAGCAAGCAGCCTCTTTTGAATAAGGGTTTTTGCTGGTGTTCTCTTTCCTCTCGGCATGTTTTTCTCACTTTACAGCCCAATTTCATCTGATATTTCCTGCATTGCCTTGATTGAAATTTCCAGAAATCTGCCCAGTTCAAGACCTGATTTTTCTATGTCCAGAATTAAATCCCTCCTCACCGAAGCAGCAAAGCCCTTGTCTCTCAGCTTTTTCTTTAAACCCTTTACCTGCATGCCCTCCAAAGTTCCCTTTATCAAACCATAAGCATAAATCAAGCCGGAAATGTTGTCTGCTGCTGACAATGCATAATCAAACTTGCTTTCCCTTTTCACTCCAAGGTTTGATTCATTGTGGGCAAGGATTGCATGGCAAATGTCTTCTGGACAGTCTGTTTTCTCTTTGAGAATTTCAACTGCCTTTCTTCCCTGGTTCTTAATGTCTGGTTCAGCCTCACAATCCATGTCATGCATTAGGCCTGCTATTGCCCACTTTTCTTCATCTTCCCCAAGTTCAAGTGCAATAGCCCTCATAACCGACTCAACCCCTTTGCAATGCAACCGGATTTTTTCCAAAGTCACGTATTCGTTGAACAATTTTCTTGCTTCATCTATGTTCATTCTTTTCACCAATTATCAAAAAATAACATGAAACCTAAAGGCATGGCGTCAGGCTCCCAAATGAAGCAAAAGCCTGGGGAAGCACATTGGAAAGCAAAGCTTTCAGATGCCTTGAAAACCAAAAGGTTTTCAGGGAAGCTTCCTGATGCCACGCAAAACAAATGTTTTGCACGAAATCAAATCTCAACCAGGTTTTGCTGGCTTCGGACCCGAAGGGATTCGAACCCTCGATCCCCTGCTTAGAAGGCAGGTGCCTTATCCACTAGGCTACGGGTCCCTAATATTAAAGAGTAGGTGAACAAGAGAATTAAAAGTTTTGTTTTTTCACTTTACTTCGAAAATTTTCCTGAAAGAGCCTTTTTCCGTTATTTTGGCTTGTTTGCAGTCAAGCATCCAAGCCTTTAGTTTTTTGTTGGAGAAGTCCTGGGAAAAGAACTTTTTTGGCGCCCTCCTCTTAAAACCGTTCATTTTTTTCTTTCTGTAGAACTCCATTGAATCGTGCGGCAGAACAAAAATGAATTCATCAACCTCGTTTGAGTAGGGAAGCTTGCTCTTTAGCTTGCCCTGGCTTGGTCTTGTTAGAACCTCTATCCCAATTGTCTTGTTTTTTGCTTGGACCAGAAAATCAAACCTGCCCTGCCTTTCCCTGCCCTGTTTCTCAAGCAGAACTGTTTTCTCCAGGGCAATGTCCATTATCTGGAGCTGATTGTTTACCCGCATTTTCTGTAACTCGTGGAATACAATCAGGTGCATTAATTTGGTCAAGGCATTGCCATTGCACTCAAGTGGCAGCTGTTATCACCCAATTAATTATACTCTCAGTAATATTTAAAGCTAATTATTGGCAGGCAAAAGGCCAAAATTAACTAATTAACTGGGGAAAAGTAAGGTTTTTATAGGGTTTTTGTGCGTATTTCTTTATATGGGCAGTAATACAGTTGAAATAATGATTGCGTTGGTTGTAGTAGTGGCCTCTTTTATGTACATATATGACGCACTGACTAGGTGGAACCAGCTTGATGTGCTTCTTGCAGTTCTTGCCTTTGGCGGAGGCCTGGTATACCTGTTTAGCAACATCTGGGGCAAGTAATTGCCTTTTTTCATTGAACAACATCTGGGGCAAGTAATTGCCTTTTTTCATTGAATCAATAGCTTTTTATTCCAGTTAAACTAATTCTCTAATGGGAAAAAAAGATGTCCAGCAAAGTAAATGAAGCACTGGAAGAGTTCAAGGAAAAGCCAGTATATGCTGTGATAATTGTTCTCTTTGCCTTGCTTGGGTGTTTCTTTTGGAAGGCCCTAGCGCTTGCAGCAGCTACACTGCTTGTTATTCTTGTCATTGCTTTGATTGCAATAAAAGTCTACTTCAGAAAGCCAGGGCTGCGCTCCCTAATGAGGGAAAAAAAGCAGGTGCTTGCCGCAATCAAGATAGCCGAACAAAAGTATATGAGGAGAAAGCTTAGTGAAAAGGACTTCAACAAGATATTCAAGGAAAAGCAGCAGCAGCTGATTAGAGTAGAAGCATTGATTGACCAGCAGTACAACAAAAAGAAAGAGGTTGCTTTAAGCAAGGAACTGGAGGCAGTGCAGGCAAAAAAAAGGCATATTTTACAGAGCCTGATGGAGGAGAAAAAGCGCGTTTTAAAGGAGATGAGCATTGCAGAAAAACGTTACTTGAAGAGAAAGATTGACAGCAAAACCTACCAGGCACTTGTTCAAAAAAACCAGGAAAAACTGATTGACCTAGAGGCACAAATGACACAGTTGTACAGCGAGGCAAACGTTCAAAAGGTAATGGACAGCCTGAAGGAAAAGCTAAGGGAATTGGAAGAGCAAAAGAAGAAAAGGAAAGAGAAGAGACAAAAGAGTGCAAGGGAAAAAGAACTGGAGATAGCGAAAGAAATTGCGGAGCAGCTGATGGAAAGATAGCTACAGTTCCTTCAACACCCTCTCCGCAAACCTCTCTGCAATACCAAGCTTTGATGCATCCAATTCAAAAATGCTTCTGATTGTTATGCTGTCAACAACAGTCGCTCCCTTGGTTGTTAAAATATTGCTCATTCTCTTTATGGTTGTGCCAGGCAAGGCTGTGCAGGTTGCAAAGAGAACAAAGCGCTTTCCCTTGGCTGAAACCAGCCTCCTCAGGTAAGAAACTGTGATTGGTGTTGGGCAGAAATTCCAAACAGGGGTCCCTACAAAAACAAGGTCAAAGTCCTTCAGATTAATTAAAGGCTGTAGCAAAGGCAGGTCTTTCTCCCTCTTCTTATATTCATGTGCCTTCATTTCCTGAACAGGCTTTATTCTGAAAAGGGTTACCCTGTGGCTTTTTCGCAGAAACCTTTCAAGAGCCATAGCAACCTTCTCTGTGGCACCGGTCTTGCTGTAATATGCAATTAAGATATTCATTTTCCCAAAATCCCCAAAAAGAATTTACTTAAAAGCCTTTAAAAAATTAAACAGGTTTAAGGGCAAGGTCCTCAAATTATAGCCACCCTCCAAAACAGCAAAACAGGGAATTGCAGCATTCTCTACCTTGCCATTAATGATCTCGCCAATTTTGTGAAATGTTTCATGCCGGTTGACTGCAAGGGCTGCACCAACCAAGGCAGCATCAGCTGAATGAATATCAAATCCAGCCGAAACCCCCAAAAGCTCTGGCTGAAAGCTGTCAAAGCATTCGTTGAAATTTTTTTCAAACAACTGCAAATACTCCTTATCTGTTGTACCTGACTCCAGTGGCACATTTCTGATATGCCTGTTGTTCTCTCGTTCGAAGCCAGTGCCTGGAAAAGTAAACCTTGGGTGCTGATGCAGGGAAAGGTAGAACACACTGCCATCGTTGCAGAAAATGTCCTGGGTTCCGTTGCCATGGTGCAAATCAAAATCAACAATCATTGCCCTCTCAATTCCCTGCACTTTCTGCATTGTCCTAACCCCGAAAGCAATATTGTTCAAATAACAGAAGCCGCCAAAAAAACTCTTTCCTGCGTGATGTCCTGGCGGCCTTGCAAGGGAAAAAGAAAAGCCCTTTTGGCTCAGCTTGGCTGCCTTCAAAGCTGCGGCTGCTGCAAGCAACGCAATATCAAATGTGTTATTGTTAAAAACATTGTCTCCACTTGAAAGGCCTTCCCTGCTAAGAAGCTTCAGTTGGTTAACCAAACTTTTGCTGTGAACTGAAAGCAATGATTTTTCCTCTATCTGCAGGGGCTGCTCGAATTTTTTATACCCCCTCTCCCTCAAAAAATCAGTGATTGCAGCCAATCGCTCTTTCCTTTCAGGATGTTTGCCTGTTTCATGCAGCAGGAATTTCTCGCTGTAAACCAAGTAGGGCAACTTAAACACCCATTAGCCTCTTGACAGTGGTAACCAAAAAAAGGAAGTAGATTAAGATTAGGGTCAGGGCCTCTATTCTCACTATCCTGTAATCGTTCTTTAGGAAAACCAAAAACAGCCAGCTAATCAGCAACAGGAAAACAAAATCAATGCTTATCATGCTGATTGAGAAGGAAAGGGGATTGACCAGGGCAGCCAGGCCACCGACCAAAAATACGTTTGAAATATTGCTTCCAATAATGTTTCCAATCATAACAGCAGGCAAGCCCTTTCTTATGGAAGAAAGTGTAACAGCCAGTTCAGGCAAACTTGTTCCAATAGCAACAAAAACTAGGCCAATTGCAAACTGGTCAATTGGAACCAATGAAGCAGCCCTAACCAAAAAGTTGGCACCAAAGTAAATGCAAGCTGCCCCAATCACAACAAAAAAAATCTGCTTGAAGAGAAAGGCAATTGCCGCCATTTCAATCCTGACAGCCTCGTGCACGTTTGTTAAAATCTGCCTTATGTTGAAAAACATCCCTTTAAGAAGGCCGCCGGAAATGTCATAGCCTGCCCTGGCAAAAATGCTTGGGGCCTTTTCAAACCTTTCCCTGCCTCTTAAATCGGTGTACTCCCTCAAGTACTGCTTGAACCTGAATTCCCTTTTAAACGGCTTTTTTGTTGCAAAGAAGTAGTGCAAGTATACAAAGAACAGAAATAGCAATATGCCTGCCTCGATTCTGCTAAGCAAACCATTCAAGCTGAATAAATAGAGCAGAAGCGTGCCAGCAAACATCACAAAGCCGTCCCTATTGTAAATCTCTTTGCCAATGCTGATTGGAGCAAATATTCCTGCAAGGGCAAGAATCAGCGCAATGTTTGTGATATTGCTTCCAATAATGTCCCCCATTGCAAGAGCGCTGTTTCCATAGTAAGAAGCTGTTACCGTTGCAGCAATCTCCGGAACACTTGTTCCAATTGCAACTATTGTTAAACCAATCGCAAACTCGCTTATGCCAAACTGCTTTGCAATCCTTGCAGCAGAGTCAACAAGCCAGTCAGCGCCCTTGATAAGCAAGACAAGGCCGAACATAAAAACCGCTGCAGTCCACAAGATAGCCTGCATTTAAAACCAACTAAAAAAGATGTTTTAACTGAATAAAAAAGTATTGATTGCAGAATTACAGTTTTTTCCGGCAAAACTTTATTTTTCTGAAAAGAAAGGCTTTGCGAGAAGGAGAATTTGAAGGCACTGGTTCTTGGTAAGTGGTGAGTGGTTTGTGGGTTCGGATTTTTTGTATGTGGTTTTTTGGTTCAATTAAACCACACTATCTTAATCATTCTAGTTTTTGGAGTCTCTTTGAAATCTTTGTCTGCCGTGACAAAAGTTGTTTCTGTTTCCATTGCGCTTGAATAAATCAAGCTGTCAATTGTGTGCAACCCATATTTTTCACAGTTTTTTACAGCAGTGATAGCTATCCCTTTGTTTAATCCAACTATTATGCT
>JAFCFG010000180.1 GCA_017608725.1 Candidatus Iainarchaeum sp. | reverse complement strand
CCGTATTCCTTGGTGTTCCATTCAATGGAGAGGTTAAACCCCTTCCAAAGAGCATGCTGGCTGTCATGGCTGTTCTTGCTTTGCTTATAATAACATTTGGCTTGTTTCCCTCTCTGGCAATTGACTCGTTTGTTGCAAGGGCTGCAGAGGCTTTGAGCAATCCTTCAATGTATATTGGGGGGGTTCTATGATTGAATTAGTGCTGAGAACAGTTGCTGGGCACTGGGCTCCTCTGGTGTGGTTGGCTGGCTTTGCAATCGCTTTAGCGATAGCCCTTTTGATTAGAAAGCTCGGGAGAAAAAAATTCAGGGAAGGAACAGAGCAAACCCTGGCATTCTTTTCTGGGAATCTTGCACCAGAGCAGAACATTGCAAGCAGGAATTTGTACTGGGGCTTTTTTGACCAAATGAGGGGCTACTTTGAATTGCTGAAGAGAATTCATACTGGCATAGTGAATGATTATGTTTTCTGCTTTGTGTTGTTGTTGATTGTTCTCTTGGCAGCGGCTGCAATTGGAGGCTTGCTATGGGTTTGAAGGCATTGAATAGGTCGCTGTGGGCCTTCCATTTCAATAGCGGGTCTTGCAATGGCTGTGATATAGAGATCATTGCAGCTTTAACTCCAAGGTATGATGTTGAGAGGTTTGGCATTAAATTAGTTGGAACTCCAAGGCACGCTGATATCCTGCTTGTAACAGGGCCGGTGGCAATGGATATGGAAGAGAAGCTCAAAAGGGTTTACGAGCAGATGCCCTCGCCGAAGGCAGTTATGCTAATTGGGAATTGTGGAAATTCCGGGGATGTATTCTACGAATCATACAGTTTGGTTGGCCCGGCTGACAGGATAATTCCTGTGGATGTTTTTGTTCCAGGATGTCCTCCAAGGCCAGAGGCAATAATTCACGGTGTTGTAAAGGTCTGGCAGAAGCTTGAGAAAGAGGGTGGGAAAAAATGAATGTAGAAGAGGCAGTAAATTCATTCAAAAAGCAGTTTGGGAACAAAATCAGGGAAACAAGGCTGGACAGGATTTCACACAAGGCAAACAAAAAAAATAGTGTGAGCAGGGCATGGGTTGCTGTTGGAAGCGCTTCATTTAAGGAAGCAGTAGAGCACTTGTGCAGGATTCACCCAATGCCGCACTTTGCTGTTATATCAGGCTATCAGATTGGAAACGATATTGAATTGATTTATCACTTTTCATTGAATTACGGAAGCAAGCTAAGTGAATTCTCTTTCAACATTAAGGTAAAGCTGCCAAAAAGCAGGGCTGTTCTGCCAAGCATCACTGACCTTATTCCTGGCGCACTCATTGCTGAAAGGGAAATGCAGGAAATGCTCGGAGTGAAAATTGAGGGCATTCCGGATGGAAGGAGGATATTCTTGCCAAAGAATTTCCCAAAAGGGGTTTTTCCCTGGAGGAAAGATGAAACAGGACCTGGAAAATTGATTAAAAACATGCACAAGGGCGGAGAAAAATGAGCGAAGGGAAAAAGGATTCGTTCACCATTTCGGTTGGGCCAGTGCACCCTGCCCTGAAAGAGCCTCTTAGGCTGAACTGCGAGATAGAGGGAGAGCAGGTAAAGAAAGTTGACTTTGAATTAAGCCAGGTCCACAGAAGCATTGAATGGATTGGTACAAGGAGAAATCCGGTGCAGGTCGTATTTTTGGCTGAGAAGATTTGCGGAATCTGCAACATATGCCACACCCTCTGCTTCTGCAGGGCAGTCGAGGATATGGCAGGCATTGAGGTTCCGGCAAAAGCCCATTACATCAGAACAATTGCAGCGGAACTTGAAAGGATTCACAGCCACATTCTTTGGGCAGGGGTAGCTGCACACGAGCTTGGTTTTGACAGTGTGATGCACTACACCTGGAAGCTCAGGGAGAAGGTGCTTGACACAACAGAATACCTAACTGGAAACAGGATCGGGAAGGCCATTGTAACAATTGGTGGAACAAGGAGGGACATTGAGGAAAAGCAGTATCCAAGGATCAGGGAGGCAATGAGCTATTACAGAGAGAATTTCAATAAGCTTAGGGACATTTTCCTGAAAGATTCAGTGATAAAAAGCAGAACAAGGGATGTTGGAGTGCTGAGCAAAAAGAATGCCCTCTCATTGTGCGCTG
>JAFCFG010000179.1 GCA_017608725.1 Candidatus Iainarchaeum sp. | reverse complement strand
CTCCTATCTGGAAGAGGCGTAAGCTGGCCTGAAACTATTGGCAGGCGGGGCCTCAGAAAGAACTGTAAGCACAGCGAAGTCTTCAAGTTGAGGACCAGTGCCTCTATCATCAACAAAACTCTTTGATGAAACCAAAGAGGCATCTGCCCCGATTACAAGAGGGTTGCTTGCACTTAAATCCTCTCCCCCTGGCCTGGCAACGTTCAGACTACTCTCAAAACCACTCGCCAAGCTGTCAAAACCATGCGTATTGCTCTTATCTGAACCTGAACGGTCATTGTCTCCGTTTGGGTTTATCATTGACCCGTTCATCACCCTCCCATCAATATCAGTGGATGCAGGGTCAATATCTACAATGGTTACTGGTCCAACAACCCAGTAGTCTCCATTGACAAATTGCCCATACTCATATTCTTTGTCAAAGGTCCAAGTAATTCCGTGCTGTGAAATTGAATCTGTTGTTGCAGCACTTGTTGCGCTGGCAGTTGCCATGAGAATCAGCGCTGTTGCAAGGAATTTTTTTGCCTGCATTGCTATTAATTATAGGCCTCTTTTATTTAATTGTTTTGCCGATTCGTTCGTATTTAATTCTTTTTTCAGCATCCTTCCATGCTCTTCCATCTGCCAATCTTCTCCAGTAGGTAGGGCATTGAAATTCTACCGCATTTCCATTCTGAAATGAAGTCTAGCAGCTTAGGCATGTCAATACAATCCGAGCAGACTTCTGTTTGGTATTTGTTGTCGCAGCAGTAACCAGTTGTTTTTTCTACCCCCCCGCAGTAACATGCACTTGTTATTTGTCCGTGGTTGCAGAGGTTTTGTCCTGTGTAGATTGCTTTGATTTCCAAATCACTTAATGCCTTGTTGTAAATTATCAGTTCATCAATTATTCCCTTAAAGAAATCTGTGGGGTTGCCGTTTGATACTTGTTCCCCCCCTATTCTGACTTTGTCAAAGCTTGCAGTAGGAATGCTTACTGCACTAAAACCTGTTTTCTTTGAAGCTACTTCCTCTCCATTTACAAATATGCTTCCTGTAACTCCGTCAAACCTGCCAACAACATGGTACCATCGCCCTGTTTCAAAGATTTGTTCAGTGCTTACATCCCCCTCTGCCGAGTCGCTACTCAGCTCCAAGACAAATTTAACAGGGCCTGTTCCCTTAGCCCAAAGCCCGTAATGTGTATATATTGCACTACTGTTAACAGCCCCCTTTGTAAATATTGTGTCTGTTCCGCCCCCAAGCGGCTTTACCCATGATGATATTGTGAATGCAGACGACATATCAAAGTCCTCGTGGTTAGCTAACTCAATGTAATCGTCTATTCCGTCAAATTCCAATGCAAAATTGTCTGCTGCCCTTTCAGAGTAATTTTCTTTATTTTTTCCAAGCCACTGGCCAGTGTGGGTTCCACTGTAATCCTTTATTGTTCCCTCAAAACGGTAATATGCAACGTATCCATCAACTATGCCTTTTGCCCGTTGGCAGCCCCTGTCTGCCTCGTCCTTCCTGCCGTCACAATCATTCTCTTTTCCATCGCTGCAATTGCCTTTCTCAGTTGATTCAATTTCCCCATAACCGCCACAGCTGCAACTGCAATCACTGCAGTTGTCTGAGCTGTAGGTGCAATCTGTTCCCCTGCATGAATAAGTCCTGTAATCTGTTCCATAGCAACCATCTTTCCATTTGCAGTTTTGGCAGTCTGGGAAAACCCCGCATGAATCATCATTGTTAAAACAGCTTTTGCTTCCAACACATTCTCCGCTTACACAACTTCCCCCAAATATACAATCACTGCTGTCAAGGCATACGCAAGGCAGGGCTCCAACTGCCACTTCAGGTTGTCCGTTCACCGAGCCATCACACGCAGGGCTATCCATTCTCACCCTGTAATCAAACCCCTCCGGGTCAACAAACAGGCTGTCAATGTCATAGTTAACAAGCTCTGTTTTATAATCCACATAGAATGGATAGAGCTCTCCTCCAATGCCATTTGGGTCATTGCCAAAAATGTTGTTGCCATGATTGATGACCCTGCCATATCCACTTCCATTGTCGCCGCGTATAAGCAACCTTCCAATAATGTTATTATACATATTGCTTATTATGGTTGGCTTGCCCGTATATA
>JAFCFG010000178.1 GCA_017608725.1 Candidatus Iainarchaeum sp. | reverse complement strand
CAAACTTTTCAATGTCTTCCTTGTCCTCGTCAGGATTTGCCCTGTGGATTATTCCCACCAGCATATCCCCGATTCTTTTTGCATCTTCTGGATTCATATCCTTTCCCATTAAAAGGAAAAGCTCTGCATCAGACCTCTTTGGCTCCACAGCAATTGCCTGCACTCCACTGTCTGTTTCTATTTCCAGTTCTGTTTTTTTCTCTTTCAATGCTCTGAAAGGGCTTACTTTCTTCAATTCAAAACACCTCCAACAACTTTAGTCTTCAATAACACCAGTAAGCGTTTTAACAACCTCTTTATTTTCCTGCTTTTTTGACTCAAGAGCCTCTACTCTCTTTCTAAGCTCTCTTACCTCACTATTCAACTGTTCAATCACAACATAATCCTTTGCCTTGCAATGGTCATTCCACATTTTAAGCCATCTGCAATCCCCAAACTCCTCTATGCAAGACTCGTTCCAGCTTTCCCATTGCTTTGCAGGAAAGCCAGCAACAGAGAACCCGACAGTTCCCTGTGCCCTTTCCCTTGCAGTATTTTTCTTTTCTGACATCTTTATGCTCCACTCATCGGGCTGCCGCATTTGGGGCATTTTATTGTGGAACACGGAATGTTTGGCGTATGGCTGACCGTAGTTCCGCATTTAGGGCATTTACATTTGCTTGGGGGTCCAATGCCCTGCCTAGAGCCTCCGACTCCCTGACCAGTTCCTCTGGTCCCATGCTCCACAACTGTTACGTCCAATTCACTCATATTTTTCACACTCCGTTTCAGTCTCTATATTCCCAGTAGAAGTCCTTTGGCAAGCAAGCCACAGTAACGTCCTGTTCCCAATGGCTATCTGGTCCGCCTATTCTAACATCACCCCATTTGGTAACATACGCATTGTCCAAGACAAAAGTAACCCTTTTGGAGTTAGCTGCGTCTTCCATAACAATGCAGACAGCTATTTCTGGCAAGTCACCATTGCCTATCTGATATCTTGTTGAATTGCCGTATGTTACATCGGTTATTGACACACCTGATTCATCAAGATAACTTTCCAGCGACTCATCATTTCCAAGCATCGCTGTCCCAGAAAATGTAGCCATTCCAGCAGGCTTTTTGTCCAACACGGCATTCTGGAAGTTGCTGGAATCAACGCCAATTAAATCCTGCTTGTCGTGTGCTATTTCTGGAGGAGTCACTGTAAGGTTCTTGAAATGGGACTCTACTCTTGTGCTTGTTGAAAAAGCTGCCGACAATATGCTGTTGGTTGTGATTGTGACATCTGATGCTTTTGCAAAGTGCACAATCCCATGCCTAGCATGCCACGGTTTTGGTGCACTCAATCTTGTTACTGCCATTTAAACCATACCTCCGTTTCAGTCTAAATACTCCCAATAAAAGTCCTTTGGCAGACATTTAAAGGTTACATCCATTTCCCAGTGTGTATCAGGTCCTCCTATCCTGACATCACCCCATTTCACTGCTCTGGCATTAGTCAGTGTAAATGCTACAGACTTGGTTGAAGTCCTGTTTGTTATCAGCACTGCAACTTCAGGCAAATCATCATCGCCTAACTGGTATCTTGAAGAATCACCATAGCTTGCATCTGTAACATCTATGCCTGTCAAATCCAAGAAATACTCAAGCGCTTCATCTGTGCCTAGCAATGCAGTTCCTGAAGCAGTCACTTCTCCTGCTGGCTTTTTATCCAAAACAGCATTCTGAAAATCATTTTGGTCTGTGCCAAGCAAGTCCTGCTTATCGTATGGCATTTCTGGAGGAGTTATTGTCACATTCTTGAACAGGGCTTCAACCCTTTTGGCAGGAGTGTCTCCAGACTGCGTGGGATTGTTAGTTGAATCCGACAGTTCATCGAATATGCAGAATAACGCTGAAGTGGTTGCTGTTGCTAAATCAGGCATCATTGATGCTTTGGCAATATGGATTGTAGTATGCCTAGCGCGCCAAGGATTCGGCGCTGTCAGTGTCGTCACTGCCATTGGTATTCAACCTCCTTTTGGTTATTGTTTTATGCCTGCTTTTCTTTGGCTTTTCAATATCTTTTACTTCCTCAAACAATTCTTTCGGAAGATTGTAGTCAAAACCATTCATTTCAATAACGTTTCCCTTATGATACTGGTTGCCCTTATAGGTTATTTTGTGT
>JAFCFG010000177.1 GCA_017608725.1 Candidatus Iainarchaeum sp. | reverse complement strand
TTTGGTTGAAGGTTCAGGTGCTTTTTCTTTTTCTTTCTTTGCCCTGTAAGCCGACCTCCAGAGTTTAAAATCCTCTGCCTTACGGGCTTCGTGCAAAGAAACTCCCTGAAGTCTTGCCTCCTTTAGCAGTCTTGCCCTTTCAGTGGCGTCAAGCCCTTGAAGGGCTGATAAGCGGTCAGCCAGCTCATCAAGGTCAAGCTGATCGCTTTTATCTGGCTGCTCTTTTTTAAAGGATTTAAGCTCTTCTTCAAGCTTCTCTGCTTTTGTGCGCCAGTGTTCTTTCTGGGCGCTTAAAGATTTGATTTGCTCTTCAGAAGTTTTCTCTTCTGGCTGATTTTTGGGTTCAGCTACCTCTTGATTTTGAGAAGTTTTCTCTTCCTCAAGTTGGGGAGCTTGAGTCTCCGTTTCATTTTTTTCCATAAACGGACGGGTTTTGTCCCGTAGTTAATTTTATTAAAGAAACTCGTTATTAATTTGAACTGGCTTTTGCTGGCGCTTGGACTTTAAAAAATGGAACAAGCCGTCTAAAATCACAACCGCTTCTTTCCTGCCCAGCACTTCTTCCCACGTGCCAATCCGCCGCACATCAACCATTTCTTTAATTTTTTCTTCCAAGTAATCAAGCAATGCTTCGCCATAAATGTTGTTTGCTAGCTCTTGGAGCTTTTTTTCCCGAAGTTCTTTTTTCATATGACTTGCTCAACCCTGCCAGGTTGGGGCTGGGACGGAAAAGCTGGAGCGCTTACTCCACCGCCTGCCCTTAACTCCTTAACAGGGATTGAGCTGACAAGTTTTTCTACTTCAGGCGTTTCTGCTGGAGCAATATCTTCCAGCCGAATGCCGCTGCTTTCGGCAATGCGGAAAAGGATGCGCCGCTTAACTGGGTCAACCAGCATTGTCGGGTCAGCGCTGATGGCTTGTAAGATGGCAAACATATTAGCCGCATAGACAGCCGTATCACGCTGTTCGCCAGTAATGATGATATCTATCTTGTATTTTAAGTTTCGGTAATAATTTTTGGGGATAAGCTCAAGGCGCTCTTTTTTGCTTTTCAGCGATGTGCCAATAGCAGCTTTGACTGCTTCTAAAAAGCCGTTGTCAGGGAACTTGCCTGAAAGGGCTTTTTGGGCTGCTTCTGCCAGCGCCCGATGCTCAATGATTGCTTTTTTAAAGGTTTCCAAGTCTTCGCCAATCAGCTGGACATAATGGGCGGAGCTGTTTTCTCTGATAAAGCGGGGGATAATAACTCGGTAAAGGAACTCTTTTAAGCGCAGGGCAATGTTTTCCTGGATTTGGTCAAAGTAGCTGGCGCTCATTGCCGCTGCCAGGCGGGCGCTGCCAAGGGGCGTGCCAGCTGGCAGGCGTTCGCCTTTGATAACATCGTAGGCAAAGGTGAGCTCATCACGGTTAGCCATCCATTTCTGCGTCTCTTGGGCAAAATGAGCCAAATCACGGCCTTCCATTGCTACAGGGGTAATTTCACTATCAACGGTGAGGACTTCGCCGTTTCTGATTTCAGTTAAAAGGTTGCGGGCAATGGCTTCGTCTCTGGTCTGGAAAACCCGCAGCGCTGACCAGTGGCTGCCTTTGGCTTGGAGGTTAGCGATTTCGTTCTGCCTTACCTGGACATCAAAAAGGGTTTCCACTACGCCGATGCCAAGCCATCTGCCAGGTATTTTTTCCATATGGAACTCCCAGTAGGGATGGCGGTCAATTTCGGTTTCTTCCAGGATAAAGCCAGGATGGGGAACTGGCTCGCCTCTCTGGGTCTTTTCCTCATAGCCCGTATCAGCCATACAAACCCGCTTGTAGCTGACATTGCCGTTTTCATCAGCCACTTCCCCGTAGCGCTCATAGACAACAATGTATGGCTTTTTGCTGGCATAATGCTTTTTAAGCGTTTCCTCCTGATTTTGCCAGTTCATTTTCTTGGCAACTTGGCGGAACTCAATGGCGCTATATAAGTGGCGCTCAATGATGTAGTTGGCATAATCAAGCCAATCGGCGGATTGCTCAACCATAAAATTGCGCAGGTCAACAAAATGGGGCTCGCCGTCTATCACTTTAAGGACAACCGTGCCAAAAATCGGCAGTTCAGAAAAAATGCGGTTTAAAACAAGACCAAAGTTTTTGTCTTTCATCCAGAACT
>JAFCFG010000176.1 GCA_017608725.1 Candidatus Iainarchaeum sp. | reverse complement strand
TCTGAACCTTGAGCTGCTCCTCAAGCTTAGTCAACTGCCCGCCAATGAGTTTGAGCTTCTTTTCAGCCTCGGCTCTTTGCTTCGATTCCGATTCAGCCTTGGCCTCAGCCTCAGCTCTTGCCGTTCTTTCGCCCTTTACCCAGGCTTTGGCTATGACCTTGGCCCTTTTTTCAGCTTCCGCATAAGCCTTTTTTTTGGTTTTCGCTTCGGCTTCTCGCGCAACGGCACTGTAATTTCTTACTTTTTCTTCTGCCTTGGTCCGGCGTTTGGCTTCCGCCTGCAATTTCGCTTCAGCCTCCTCAATCGAGCGAGTGTGCTCTACGGCTTTCTCTTCTAACTCCGACTTTAGTTTGTGAATTTCGATTGCCACGTCAGATTTTACCTTGGCGATTGAACGGTCGGTCTCAGCTTCCCATTTCTCCTTTTCAGCTAACAGCACTTTTTGTGCTTCAGTCTTTGCCTTTACTATCGAATCGGCATAGTTTTTGGCTTTTTCTTCCAATTCCGATTTTACCTGTGCTATTGCCTTTGCAGCCTCGGATTTCGCTGTGGCCACCTGCTCGGCGGTCTCGGATTTGAGTTCAGCAAGCTGTTCGGTAAGAGACTTAATCTGCTCCTGCGCTTCAATTCTTGTCCTGGTTTCGGCTTGCAACAGTTGTTGAGCTTTTGCAAGCTCATCAGCCCGGGCCTTGGCTCTTTCCCCCGCGGCGGCCAAAGCTTCTGAACGGCTCCTGGCTTCTTTCTGTGCTTCGGTTCGGGTCTCGCGTTCAGCGTCAAGCTCCGCTTGGGCTCGTGCTCTGGCTTCGGCCTCGGCCTTGGCCTTTTCCTCAACTCTGGCCAAAACTTCATTCAAGGTGCTTACCTGCTTCTGTCTTTCAGCTGCTGTTTTTTCTATTTGTTCTTCATAAGCGCTAATCTTCTCTTTGGTTTCTGTTTCGATACTGGTCAGTTGCTGGGCATAGGATTTGAGTTGCTCTTGTGACTCGGTTATTATCTTGCCTTGCGATTCGAGTTCCTTTTGCGTCCGCTCAACAACTTTTGAGTACTCCTCCACTTTGTGTTGAGCTTCGGTTCTTGCCTGTTTCTCACTATTGAGCAGGTCTTCGGCTCTGTGTAACGCTTGCTTTTCGGCCCATAACTGCTCCTCAAGGCGAGCGGTTTTTTCGCGGGCAGCCTGAAGCTCTCTTTCAATCTCAGTTTTTGTCTGTTGTTCCAGTTGAATCTTTGTCTCAGCTTCGTCCAGCAGAGCCCGGTATTCCTCAGTTTTTCCATCAAATTGCGACTGCATCTTTGCAATCTCATCCGCAGCTTGGGATTTGGCCTGGGCAACTGCATCGGCAGCTTCAGCTTCCAGCTTTTCTTTTTGTTCTTCCAGTGCCTTTGCAGCTTCGTTCTTTGCACTGATAATAGAGTCAGCATAGCCCTCGGTTTTTTCCTCCAGTTCAGATTTCACACGTGCCATCTTCTCGGCAGCATCACTCTTGGTTTGGGCTATTTGCTCAGTCAAGGCTGCTATTTTCTCCTGAGCCTCTGCCAGAGCCTTTTTCATCTCTTTTTCCACTGCTTCGGCGTTATGCTTTTCTGCCGTTTGAACCTTTAACTGTTCCTCGAGCCGTGCCGTTTGTTTTGTTTCGTCCCTCAGATGCTGTTCAGTTTTTAGCCGTGCTCTCTTTTCCGATTCTGCCTTAGCTTCAGCTTGCTCTTGCAGGGCCTGGTATTCTTTGGTTTTCTCCTCCAGTAGTGTCTTTAACCTTGCGCTCTCATTTGAAGCCTCCAATCTAACCCTGGATATTTCCTCAGCAGTTTCGGCCTCGAATCTTTCTTTCTGTGTCGCTATTGCCTCGGCAGCCTCGGTTTGAGCCTTGACGACCGACTCCGCATAGTCTTTGGCCTTTGACTCCAATTCAGATTTGACTTGTGCTATCGTTTCGGCGCTTTCTGCCTTTGTTCCAGCCAGCTGTTCTGCGTAAGCTCTAATCTGCTTCTCTGCTTGAGCCTCAATCTCTGCTTTCTCGCGTACCAGATTGTTGGCCTTTTGTTCTGCTTGCGCCATTGCCTCTGCGTGGCTTTGGGCCATTTCCTCGGCTTGTGATTGCAGTCTGGCTATTTCTCCGGCTTGCTCTTTGATTCTTTGTTCCGCTTCGGCCCGTG
>JAFCFG010000175.1 GCA_017608725.1 Candidatus Iainarchaeum sp. | reverse complement strand
ACTTGAACACTTGCTCTATTGTTTCAGCAATGCTTTCTTCTTCGTTGTAAGCCGGAATCAATACGCTTACTGTATAGAATTTTTTTGGTTTTGGGGCAAAGAAAAGCTTATCTTTGTTTCTTGAATATATCAGGTAGAAAAGAAAAAATATGTAAAATGAAATAAAAGCATAGATAAGAAAGACGAGAGTGAGGAATTCCATTTTTATCTATTCTTTTCCCCCTCCTTTTTTCCTGCTAACATGAAAATACTCGTAAAATTCATCGCTCAGCGCGAGCTCGTATGTGTGGCCGAGCTTTTTTGCTTTTACCAAGCCAAGCTGGATGAATTTCTTTATATGGTCATATGCTTTATTTCCTCTTATTTTTATAACAACACTCTGCTTTATTGGCTGTTTGTATGCTATTACAGCAAGAGTTTCTTGCTCTGCCTTGCTGAATTCCTGAGAGCCAGCTGCAAGTTTATTCACCAGCCATACGTATGCGGGCTTGACATCCATTTTCCATGAGTCGCCACGCTGCACAATCTCAAGAGCAGTGGTTTCGCTGGAATATTTTTTTCTTAGCTTTTCGAGCAGTTCCCGTAGCATTATTGGGTTTATGTCTGTTAAGCTTACGAGTTCCTGTATTGTCATGAATCTTGCTGCTATAAATAAGACAGCCTCAATTTTTTTCATGGCTTCGAGCTCCCTGCTGTTTATCCTTCCTGGCTCATTGCTTTCTTCAGCTTGCTCACACGTTTTATTTTCAGCCGTGTTATCATTTACCTCTTTTTCTGCTTCTCTTTCCATGGCATTATTCATGTTTCTGAATTTAAAAGTTTAATCTGGCTGGGAGAATAAGTTAGGGAGCATGCCCTATACCAAATCTCAAGAACGCGCCCACACCACCAAGGTTATAAAATTGCAGGCCTTCGTTTGTTTCCGTCGAAATGATTTCTATACCAGCTCCTGTTTCCTCTGCTTTTTTTTCCAGCCTTGCCCTCTCTTCCTTTGGCATTTTTTCGCTTATCAATAGCTTATCGACAGCGCCAACATCCAGTGCCTTAACAACCTGCTCCATGCCATAGGCAACTTTTTCAGGCTGTTTGGCAAGCAAGGTGAAAAATTCTTCGAGCAATTTTTTTTCCTTCGTTACCTCAATAGCTGAAAGCACGTCCTGGCTTGCTTCCACAAGAAGCTCGAGACCATGTTCGTCAGCATAGCCTATATCTTTTACAGCGATTATTTTTTCTTTCAATGCTGTGACAAGCTGGCCTTCTTTGAGAAATTCTTCTTTTGTTGGGCCAGGACCTCCGACAAGTATGCCCTTGAGCTTGTCGCGCATATGGAAAAACTGTTCTTTCAATGCATCAGCACAACGCCTATAGAACTCTTTTGCCATGCCCTCACGAAGCCTCTCGAATCTTTGGCTGCTCTGTCCGCCGGCACGCTGTTTTCCTGGAATGCCTGATGTTAGCCTTTGCAATACAGTGATTTGCTTGCCTTCGAGCAAGCCGATGGTTGCTTCCTTACGCTCTATGACAAACAAGCCATATATTTCATCGCTCTCGAGCATTTCACGAAGAGGGTCGAGCACGAATTCTTGGTCACAGCGGTAGAGTCTTGTTTTGAGCGGATACGGCGGTTCTATGCTCCATAACCTTATGTCTTGTTCACCCTCTTTTTCGCTAACATTACCACAAAAGACAGCAAGCCCGTTTTCTGGCAGTTTTTCAATTTGCTTGAGAAAGCGCACAAGTTTTTCTAACGCATCGATTACATTTTTTCTCGTTGTCTTGCTTTTTATGTTGTTTGCAGTGCTTTTCTCAGCTTCGAGCTGTCTCACTACAGCGTTGAGGTTGTAACCGGCAGGAATATAAACTGTGATCAGCTCGGTATGCCTACCTCTATAATTTTCAAGCTCCTGCACGAACTCTGCCAGCTCGTACTTCTTTGCCTCTACCATCCTACCGAGAGCTCGGGGGAATTTATAAAGGTTTCATCCTTCTTGCCTTATCTTTCAGAAAACATCTTGTAAAACAAGCAGTTTTCAAAATTATTCATGCAGTAAAGCTGTAATTCATGCACAGATAAATGCTTCTTGGAGGTAGCGCTTGATACTATTGGCTCCTCTTTCCCCAGTTGCTCACAGTCAAAGCCGGCTTCACAATAATAG
>JAFCFG010000174.1 GCA_017608725.1 Candidatus Iainarchaeum sp. | reverse complement strand
TCTACAATCGTGTCATGGCTGCAGACAGAGATATTGGCGTTTCATTGCTCTCCTTGCTCAAACCAAAAAAAGCTCTTGACGCTCTTGCAGCCACAGGAGTACGCGGCTTGCGTTACAAGCAAGAAGCAAGACTCAGGGATGTGTGGCTCAATGACATAAACAAGCTTGCAGTTTCGCTTGCAAGAATAAATGCAAGGCTGAATGGTCTTAGTGTAACCTTAGTAAATGAAGATGCTTGCTTTTTAATGCGTCACGAAACCTTTGACTTTATCGATATAGACCCTTTTGGCTCGCCAGCCCGCTTCCTCGATTCTGCGGCAGCTTCAATAAAACAGAGAGGCATAATAGCCATTACAGCGACAGACACAGGAGCGCTTTATGGAAAGTTTCCTGATGTTAGCCTGCGCCGTTATGGTGTTGCGAGCTTACAGACAGATTATAACAGAGAGCTTGGCCTGCGCATTTTAGCAACAGCACTGCTCTTTGCTCTTGCACGCTATGAAAAGACATGCATACCTCTACTTGCATATACAAGACAGCATTATGCCAGACTTATTTGCAGAGTAGAGCAAGGCAGGGCTCGTGTGGATAAGCAGCTCACGCATATTGGTTATGTATCGCATTGCTTCTCCTGCGGTTTTCGCATCACGGGTGTTGTGTTGAAATGCCCTATCTGCAAAAAACCCACAAGTTTTACTCATGTGTATCTTGGAAAGCTTAACGACACAACCTTGCTTCACGAAGCTGGTCAGCATGCAGAGAGAAACGGATTTGCCGAGGCATGCAAAATTCTTGAAACGCTTGCTCGTGACATAGATGTGCCTTTTCACTATGATTTGCATTATATCGTCGAAAAGCAGAAACTGCGCAAGATTCCAAAAACAAATGCTGTTGTTGAAAAGCTGTGGGAGAAAGGTTTTCAGGCTGCTGTAAGCCCGTATTCAGGGAAAGCCATAAAAACAAACGCAAATTTTAAAGAGCTTCTTAGCTTGCTTAAGAAATGGCATGGATAGCATTACCATCGTGCATTGCAAAAAATAATTTCCTGCTTATTCTTACCTTTCTTGCCTCGCTTGCATTGCTTGTCTATAGTGCATCGCTTACAGTAAAGAGTCTCAACAGATTGGCTTCAAGCTTAAGGCTCAATCGCTTCTTGCTCGCTTTCATTCTTATGGCACTCGCCACGAGCTTGCCAGAGCTTTTTGTTAGCATTTCAGCTTCACTCCACAATACACCAGAACTCTTGGTTGGCGATATCATAGGCTCTAACATCTTTGACATAACTCTGATAATCGCAGCCGGCCTGCTTTTCTCACGCAAGGCTGTTGAGCTGAAGCAGAGCACGAAGACAGATGCTCTGTACATGGGCTTCTTTGGTATTTTACCCTTGCTTTTCCTCATAGACTTGGAAATAAGCTTTGCAGAAGGCCTTGTGCTTGCCCTTGTTTTCTTCGTGTACCTTGTTAAGCTTGTGCAGGAAAGGACGGAAATAGCAGAAACCTTTGGCCGTTTCGCTAAGAAACCATTTAGCTTTCTTGCCACTTTCTTGCTTTTTGCCCTCTCTGTATTCTTGCTTATTGCCAGCTCTGACACGCTTGTTGGCTCTGCAGTGTTGCTTGCTTCTCGCTTTGGCCTTTCACAGCTCATGATAGGTTTCTTTGCTATTGCTGTCGGCACAAGCTTGCCAGAGCTTGCCTTCAGCATAAAGGCTGCACGCGAAAACATGCCACAACTTGTTTTTGGCAATAGCATGGGCTCTGTTGTTTGCAACTCAACCCTTGTTATGGGAATAGCTGCACTCATCAGCCCAATAAAAATTGTTTCTCGCTTTGAGATCCTGCTTTCAGCCTTGTTCTTTATCCTTTCGCTTGCACTTTTCTTGCTCCTGATTATGTTCAAGCTTGAGAAGAAACATGCTGTTCCACTCTTACTAGCTTATGCGCTCTTTGCTTTTATCGAGCTTTATTTCAAGTTTTAGCTTCGAAATGAAAAAATATTTAAGCAATCACGCGTTAGATTTTCTATGAAAGCTGTTTGGCAAGGCACTCTAAGTTTTGCTTTACTCAGCATTCCTGTAAAGCTTTACAACGCTGCGCAGCCAAGACAGTTTTCTTTCAAGCTTCTTTGTGGCAAATGCAAGACACCATTGCGTTACAAACGC
>JAFCFG010000173.1 GCA_017608725.1 Candidatus Iainarchaeum sp. | reverse complement strand
CATACTTTGACAACAATACTGCCGGTGTGCCACCGGCAAAGCACAGGAGTGGAAGAGCCCTAAGAACAATAATGCAAAGGCTGAAGGGAAAGAAGGGCAGGTTTAGACACAACCTGACTGGAAAGAGGGTTAACTTTGCTGCCAGAAGCACTATAACACCTGACCCATTCATCAAAATAAGTGAAATTGGCATACCAAAGGACATAGCAGATGAATTGACTGTTCCAGAGAGGGTAACTGAGTGGAATAAGTCAAGCCTGCGGTCAATGATAAAAGACACTGAGAAGGTTGTTTATGTAACCAGGCCTGATGAAACAAAGAAGAAGGTGGATGAAAACAACAGAAAGGAGGTAGCGGATGAGCTGGATGTTGGCTTTAAGATTGAAAGAAAGCTGCAGGACGGGGACATTGTTTTGTTCAACAGGCAGCCCAGTTTGCACAGGCTAAGCATGCTTGCCCACAAGGTAAGGGTGATGCCTGATAAAACATTTAAGATAAACCCAATTGTATGCAAGCCCTACAACGCTGACTTTGACGGCGACGAAATGAACGTGCATGTTCCGCAGACAGAGGAAGGCAAGGCAGAGGCAAGGGAGCTTATGTTTGTAAGAGACCAAGTGATTAGCCCAAGGTACGGTGCACCGGTAATAATTCTGGATGAGGACGGAGTAAGCGGCATATTTGTTCTCACTATGAAGTCAATGGAGTTCAGCAAGGAAGAGGCAATGCAATACTTCTATGAAATGGGCTTGAGTGACCTGCCAAAGCCTGACAGGGGAAAGAATTACAGTGGAAAGCTTATCTTCTCCCAGATGCTGCCAAAGGATTTGAATCTGGAGTATAAGACAAACATGTGCAAGATAATCCAAAAAACCACCCCTTGCAATGAATGCAAGAAGGAGAAATGCCCATATGATGCATACCTGCGCATAAAAAACGGTAAGCTATTGTGCGGGGTGGTGGACAACAGTAGCTTGGGCGAAGCAAGAGGGAAGCTTGTTGATGCACTGGCAAGGAACTATCCAAGTGAAGTGATTGAGCAGTTCTATTACAGGGTAAACAGGGTAGTTTGTGATTTGCTTACAAAGAAGGGTATGACCGTTGGCTTGGATGAATATAAGGTAAGCGAGAACGTGAAAAGGGAAAGAAGCAAGGCAGTTAGTGAGATGATGAGAAAGGGCAACCAATTGGTTGAGTCCTACAGGAATGGGACACTTGCCCATATTCCTGGAAGAACGCTTGAAGAGAGCTTTGAGATTGGGATGATGCGGCTTGCAGCTCAGACAAAGGACAAGATTGAAAAGCTTATAATGAGGGAGAAACTCAACTCAATTTTGAAGGAAAAGCCGAAGTTCAATACAATGGTTATGATTGTAAGCGGAAGCAGGGGCAGCAGCATAAATCTGATGAACATCTCGGGCTTTTGGGGCCAAGCAAGTGTCAGAGAAGGCAGGCCAAAAAGAGGATATCAAGGCAGGTTGATTACTCTTAACGAAAAAGGGGATGTTGGTGTTCTAGCTGGCGGCTTTATTTCAGGTAACTTTATGGAGGGAATGCAGGCAAAAGAATACTTTTACCACAGCATGGGAGGAAGGCAGGGGGAAGTGGACACTGGTGTAAGCACAAAGGTAAGTGGTTATTTGTACAGGAGGCTTGCAAACAGCTTGAAGGATTTGATGGTTAACAACGATAAAACAGTTAGGACAGCTGAAAAGAACATTATTCAATTTGTTTACGGTGAGGATGGAATCTTTCCCCAGAACAGCCTGAAGGGCAAGAGTGTGGATATAGATGCGGAACTGAATAAAATAAATTCAAAGGAAGGTTGATTGAATGCCTAAGAAAGTTGAAAAGAGCAAGGAAAAAGAGAAAAAGAAGCCAGGGAAGGCCCCTGCGAAGAAGCCAAGGAAGAAAAAAGAGAGGGTTGAGATAAAGCCTGTTCCCAAAGAGATCTGGGAGGGCAGTGAATTACCCAAAAGCGTTTTGGATGAGATTGCTTCAATTGCCGAGAAAAACAGGCTGAGCAGGCAGAAAACAGACGAACTTATTGAGGCTGTAAAACAAAGGTTTGAGCGGAATAGGGCTGAGCCAGGGGAGGCTGTTGGGATTATTGCAGCACAGTGCATTGGTGAGCCGGGGACACAATTAACGCTTAGAACAAA
>JAFCFG010000014.1 GCA_017608725.1 Candidatus Iainarchaeum sp. | reverse complement strand
TAAACTATCTCTACTGACCAAATCAGCCCCTGTAAACTATCTCTACTGACCAAATCAGCCCCTGTAAACTATCTCTACTGACCAAATCAGCCCCTGTAAACTATCTCTACTGACTTCACGTCCTTTATTTTCTTTATTTCTTCAATTGCCTTCCTTAACTTGGCTGCATTTGAGAACTCCACATTGAACTGGCACTCTGCTTTTGCATTAGGCATTCTTCCAACTGCTACTGCGCCGATGTTTATTCCATTGCTTGAAATCGCTTTGCTTATTGCTGCCAGAATGCCCACCCTGTCCTTGGCCTCTACGTTTAAATCAATTGAGGGCTTTTGTTTCCCTGACCTAACTGGCTTTTGCAAAAACTGCTTTATTGCCTTTTTCACTGCAAAGCCCTTTGCATACTTCAACCAAGAATCCTTTACCTGAGGCCCTGAGGAGGCAATTAATTCAACGATGTCACCGTTTTCAAGCTTTCTGCCCAGGGAAACGAACTTTCCGTTAACCTTTGCCCTCCACAACCTAAAAACTGTCTTTTTGTTGCATTCAAAGGCAAAATCGATTGGGGTTGCACCAGCAACCAACTCAACTGCTTCTCCGTCTGGAGTAAAGACAACGATTGTTTTTGCCAGGAAATCGGCTTTCAAAGCAACCAGGAAGTCCTTTCTCTTCAAAGGCATTTTGCCCCTGCCAATTACCTTTGCAAGCGATTCAATGTTTTTATGCAACAGCTTATCGGTTCCCCTGCTTCGAAACTGCCAATACGCAATTATTCCCTTCTTCGTTATTTCCTGCATGGCTTTTGTTGCAATCCTAACCTTCACCGGCTCGCCGTTTGGGCCGATTACAGTTGTATGCAAAGCCTGATAGAGATTTGGCTGGGGCAATGCAATATAATCCCGGACCCTTTTTGGCAAGGGAGTAAAAAGGCTGTGAATCACGCCAAGAATCCCATAGCACTCTATTGTTGAAGGGGCAACGATTTTTAAAACAAAGAAGTCGGGCAACTCATCCAAGCTCTTATCCTTTCTCAGCATCTTTGAGTGAATCGAATAAATCGTTTTTTCATCAATGGAAAAGGAAACGTCCTTTTTCTTAATCCGTTTTCTAATCGCTTGCACCATTGCATTGATTTCTGCCCTTTTTATCTTGCCCTTCCTCTTAATAAGCTGGCTCAGGTCAGCGTAAACAGCCGGCCTAAGGTGTTTGAAGGAAAGGTTACTCATGTCATTGTAGAGTGCATGGATTCCAAGCTTTAAAGCAATGGGGGCATATACGTGCAGGGCCTCAGATGCAATTCTCTTCCTGTCATCCTCTGCCAGATAACCCAAAGTCTTAAGGTTATGCAGCTTGTCAGCCAGCTTTATTACAATCACCCTGGGGTCCTTGGTGGTTGCAAGCAGTAGGTTTTGCAGGTTTGCTGTTCTCTTTGCCTCGCGCTTTTCACTTGCAAGCCTTGACAATTTGGTTACGCCTTCAACAAGCTTCAATACCTCTCTGCCAAAGCGTTTCTGCAGCTCAGCCGGTTTTGTTTTTGTGTCTTCCAAAACGTCGTGCAGCAGGGCAGCTGCAACGGTTTTTGGGTCAGCACCAAGTTCAGCCAAAATAAGCGCTGTTGAAAAAGGGTGTATAATGAATGGCTTTTTTGATTCCCTGAACTGGTTTTTGTGGGCCTTCTCTGCAAAGAAAAAGGCATCCTGAATAAGCTTAACGTCTGCATCCCTGTAATTAGCTTTCACCGTTTTAACAAGCTTCTTCAATTCCCTGCCCAGCTTTTTCAAATGCCCTCAACCCCCCGGGAAAAATCATAAATCAGCCAAGGCCTTCATTTTTCTTTCAAAAAGGGACTTTTCCTTCCTCAACTTCTTCCTGTGTTCCGCTATCCTGTCCAACAACTTGTACAAGGCAAGGTTGCCTGTTGCACCCAAGTGCCTTTTCTTTTTGATGTTCTCAACCGGGTCAGCCACAAACTCAAACTTGCTTTCTGCAATGACCCTGTAGGCATCCCTAAAGGGCAAGCCTTTTCTGGCCAAATCAATTGCCTTGTCTGTTGCAAACAACTCAATCCTGCAGGCCTTTGCTGCAGGGCCCTTGTTAACTTTTAATTTTCCAATAACCAATGCAAAAATCTCAAGGCACTCCTTCTCCAATGCCAGGCCCTGCATCAGGGGCTCTTTTGTGAGCTGCAAATCCCTGTGGTAGCCGCTGTACATTCCACTTACAACATTGAGTATTTGCAGGAAGTATCCCTGCATCATCGCGCTTTTGCCCCTTATTAATTCCAAAACATCCGGGTTCTGCTTTTGGGGCATCATGCTGCTGCCAGTGCAAAATTCCTCCGGCAACCTAACGAAATTGAATTCCGGTGAGCTGAACAAAATCAGGTCAGTTGCAAACCTGCCCAAATCAACGCTTATCTGCAGCAAGGCTGACAGAATAAGCGACTCAAACTTACCTCTGCCGCTCTGCACATACAATACATTGTTCTGCAGCTTGCTGAAGCCAAGCAGTTTTGTTGTAAGGTTTCTGTCAATTGGCAGGGCAACACCGTAGCCTGCTGCCGAACCCAAGGGATTCTGGTTGTTTAGCTCATAAGTACACCAAAGCAAGTGCAGGTCATCCAACAGCGATTCGGCAAAGCTGGCAACCCACAGCCCGATAGATGAAGGCATTGCCTGCCTCATGTGGGTGTAACCAGGCATTGGAACCAGCCTGTTTTTCTGGGCAAGCTTAACCAAAGTAGTGCACAAATCCAGCAAAGATTCAATTATAAGCTGCAATTGCCTCTTGCTGTACAACCGCAAATCAACCAGCACTTGGTCGTTTCTGCTTCTTCCTGTGTGAATTTTCTTGCCCAAATCACCGAGCTTTTTGGTTAAATGGTTCTCTACCTTGCTGTGGACATCTTCGTCATGCTGCTCAAGCTTGAATTTGCCTTTTTTGTCCAATTCAATTATTGCAACCAGCTCTTTTTTCAGCTTCTTGAACTCAGCTGCTTTCAATACGCCGATTTTCTGCAGCATTTTCGCATGGGCAATTGACCCAAGGCAATCGTACAAGACAAGGCTCTGGTCAAAAAAAATGTCCTTTCCAACAGTAAAGCGCTCAACCCTCTTATCCAAAGAAACCTTTCCTTTTTCCCAGAGTTTCATTTAAAAACCACTAAATAACGCGATTTAATAATTAATAATACATAAGCTTTAAATTCTATTACAAAATACAAAGCAAAAAAACAAGCATTCAAAAATTCGTTGGCCAATGCTTCAAGCATTCAAAAATTCGTTGGCCAATGCTTCAACTTTCCTGGAAAAAATGCCTGGCTTTTGCCTGGCTTTTCCAGCAACATTTTTAAAACGTTGCATACATAAGTTGTTTTGGTAGCAATGAAAAGTGATTTAGTTCATCACTGGAAATGCTGATTCTGCTGATTTGCTTAGCTACCGAAACCGAAAGGAATTTAATAACAGCAAAATAGATTCTAATTCAGCCCTAAGGCTGATTAATGCGAGCCAGGGCGGGCGAGCATATAGCATCGAGCGACCGAAGGGAGCAAAGATGGCATTCGCACCCGCCTGGTGTGGCGACAATGGCTGGCGTGGTCTAACGGCGAAGATAAGCGGCTGTGGACCGCTTGAACCGGGTTCAACTCCCGGCGCCGGCCCTCAATCTAATTCTCTAAGTGATTTACTTCATCACCATTGAAAACGGAGGCGTAGTGGAATGAATTCAAAACTAGACGTAAGTGCAAAAGGTGAGCTACTTCACCAACGAAATAGAGAAAACTGTTTGGAAAATAATTGAAAAGGTAAGGAAAGGGGGAGACAAGGCCCTTGTCTATTATTCAAGGAAATTTGATAACACTGAATTAAAGGAATTTAAGTGCAGTGAGGAAAAGCTGAGAAAGGCATTTGAAGCCCTTTTAGGTGAAGAAAAAAGGGCTTTGGAAAAGCATTGAGAAACGCCCAACAGTAAGCGGGCTTTACGGTGGAGAAGGATATGCAATAAAAGTTGCAGTGGATAAGAACAAAGTAAGGGGAATTATTTCAAAAATCAAAGACGCAGGAGCAGAGGACATACTGGAATACAACCTGCAAAAGGCAATTGTTTAAATACCATTTTGAACTAAAAGTAGGTGAATAACATGGCTCTCCAAACAGTTAGGGGAATGCAGGATTTTCTGCCTGAAAGGGCTGTAAAAAAACAGCTGATTCAGGATAGCTGCAGGCAGGTTTTTGAGAGATATGGCTTCGAGCCACTGGAAACTCCGATTGTGGAGGAGTTTGCTCTGCTTGCAAAGAAGGGCGCAGGTGGAGATGCAATAAAGGAAGAGGTTTACTACTTCAAGGACAAAAGCGGAAGAGAGCTGGGTTTGCGGTTTGATCTCACGGTTCCGCTTGCAAGAGTTGTTGCAGCAAACAAGCAGCTGCCAAAGCCGTTCAAGAGATACCAGATTGGCAGGGTCTACAGATATGACAGGCCACAGCAGAAAAGGTACAGGGAATTTACCCAGGCAGACTGGGACATTGTTGGTTCAGCTGGAATACTGGCTGATTTTGAAACAATCGCTGTTGCAATTGATGTCATGCTGGAGCTTGGATTTGTTGAAGATGAATTCACTGTAAAAATCAACAACAGGAAGCTTTTGGAAGAGATTGCCCTAAGCTGCAATGTTCCAAAAGAAAAGGTCTTTGAATGCTTTCAGTGCCTGGACAAAATGGACAAAATTGGGGAAAATGGGGTGAAAAAAGAGCTAAAGGAAAAAGGAATTGACACACAAATTCTTGGACAACTGCAGTCAGGCGGCTTAGAAAAGTTGAGTTTAAAGGACACCGCTCCCCTCAAGGAATTGGAAGCGCTTCTGCAATTGCTTGCTGAAAATGGCCTGGACAAATACGTTTCCCTCAATTTGTGCCTTGCCAGGGGCCTTGAGTACTACACTGGCGTGATTTTTGAGGTTGTTGTAAAGGGCAGCCCAAGTGTTGGCGGAGGCGGCAGATACGACAAGCTGGTTGAAGCATACGGCGGAATATCAACGCCTGCTGTTGGCTGTTCCTTTGGAATTGAAAGGTTGCTTGATGCACTTGAGGGAAAGCTGGAACCAGGAAGCAATACAAGCGTGTTTGTTGTTGCCGTTGGCGAAAAAATGCAGAAAAAAGCACTTAAACTAACCAACGAAATCAGGGCATTGGAAATAAATGCTTCAATGGATTTGAACAACAGGGGCATTAGCAAAAACCTGGAGTATGCGAACAAGCTTGGAATTCCATATGTTGCAATAGTTGGAGAAAGGGATTTACAGCAAGGAGAGTTCACCCTGAAGGAAATGAAATCCGGCAGGGAAGGAAAAGTAAAATTTGCTGATTTGGGGCAATTGCCAGAACTCATTGAGTAAGGTCAAATTAAAATAGTTTTCCAATTCTAATTGTTTTATTGCCTCTGTGGCTCAGTGGTAGAGCACATCCTTGGTAAGGATGAGGTCGTGGGTTCAATTCCCACCAGAGGCTTTTTTTAGCTGATTTTTAGCAGCTTTCAGGGGGGTTTGTTTCCTCAAACATGAAGCGTTTTCCAAAAGGTTTTTTTAGGGGGAGCGCAAAAAGGCTTAACCAAAGGCTGTTTTCCTAAGGGTTTTGTTCCGAAGGAAAAAAGGCTTAACCAAAAGGTTTTTATTCCAGAATTGTCTTATTGAATGAATAATGAGTAGGATTTCCTTGCTTGTTTTGGCTATTGGCCTGTTTGCGTTAGTTATTGCCAGCGGCTGCGTTATGCCAGAGGTTAAAGTGGTTAACAAGGTAAAGCAGTATCCCAGCGTTTCCTCTTTTTTGGCACAGCACCCGGATGCAGTGCTCACCTTTCAGCGCATAACCGAGGGGCAAAGCAGGGAAAGGATGCAGGAATTTGTTGGCAAGTGCGGTCCAAACTTTAGTGCAAGGGACTATTACTATGTGATGTTTAGTGAAGGAACTGATTCTGTTGAAGTGCTTGTGCAGCAGCAAACAGAGGCAATTGTTTGCATTCACAGAACAGATGACCAATGTGTTTATGAGGGGTCATGCGATGACCTGGATTCATGCACAGTAGACATCTGCATGGGGGCGCCCAAGGAGTGCAAGTACGAGGCAATAGAACAATGCGTTACAGGCGATGATTGCTGCCCAAACCAATGCAACTATACAACTGATGGAGACTGCCCAATGCCAGCCTGCTTGGTAGATGCAGACTGCGATGACAACGACCCAACAACACTTGACACCTGCATTACTGGATGGACCAATAGGTGCGAGAATGTTAAACAGGCTATTGCGTGCATTCCTGATGACAACTACTGTCCGCCAGAGTGCACTTATGCTGAAGACAATGACTGTGAACAGCCTGTTGAGTGCGAAGTAGATGCAGATTGTGATGATGATGACCCTTCAACAATCGACACCTGCACAGGGGTTCCAAAAAAATGCACATATAGCAAAATAACAAAGTGTATTGCAGGTGACGGCATCTGCCCAGCAAATTGCGATTATGCAACAGATACGGACTGCTTTGCTAAGCCAGGCAGCATTGAGAGGATAACGGTTAAATGCGGCGATAATGAAACAAAGGTTGATGCAATTATATATGAAACAAGCGATGGCAACTTAAAGGCAAAGTTTGATAACTTTGTAACCAGCAAAAGCAATAAAAGCCTCTTATCCTATGCCAATAAGGCCTACACATACAACGATGATGATTCATCCAACATCAATATAAGTGAAAGGTTGTCAATTGTTGGAACTGCCAGGTATGACAAGTCAATTAACAAAAGCAAATTGTACATAGGCCCGGGAGGCTTATCCTACATACTTGATTTGGGTGAGGGAATCCCGGCAACAGAGCTTGCCGGCAACGATAAGGAATTTGTTGCAGGCAGCGATGACAAAATAATAATCCCCCTGTTTACCATGGAGGGCCTTGTTTCCAGGATTGATCAGGCCAACGGCGAAGTTGAGATACTCTCAAATCAAACCTGGCTGACAGCAAGGGGCAGCAGCATCCTTAGGAATATTGATGGAAAGAAGGGCGAAGACTTTACTTTAAGGGTTGCAAGATGTGATCTGGGGGAAGCGGTTTTCAGCCTAAAGAAGGGCGATAAGATCATTGCAAGACAGACGGCTGGTGCAGGCGATATCCTGTTCCCAGATTATTTGAAAAAAACATTTAGATTGAATACCTGTAATCACACAGCTCAACAGAGCTGTGTGATTACAGGTATTCAATTGGAGACCAATTGGAGAAATTCTACGATGGTGAGGTATTCCCACTTGGCTCAGAGAGCAACTGGGAAACAGAACTGCAGTTTGAAGGCAAGAAGCTGACAAAAATCATCCTAAAAAACAGGGACAGAAGATGGCTGGATGAGCCATTAATGGACGGGGATGTTTTCAGAATAGTTGACGCAGAAGGCACTAGCGGAAAGGACTTCTGCGTCATGACGTTCAATGGGATAGAACGCTGAAGGAAAAAAGCTATTTTGCGGAATATGCAAAAAATTAAATAATGGAAAGCAGTTACTATTAGCTGCTATGCCCCTGGGAGATGAAACAATTGAGGCCCTGATTGCCAAATACATAAGCAACAATATGGTTCTTGCATTTGGAACAAGCAGGGAAGCGGGGCGATTTATAAAAAAGCTTGCGTTCAAAATTGAGGAAGAGAACCTGAATGTAAGTGTTGTGCCAACCAGCAGGGACAGTGCTGAAATCCTTGCAGCAATGGAAATACCTGTTACATCACTCAATGAAAGGGAAATTGATTTGGCAATAGAATTTGCTGACAAAGTTGACACTGCATTCAATTACATTAAAAGGGACAGCAGCTCCTTTGTCAGGGACAAGATGATTGCCCAAAGCGCAGCTGAACTGATTGTTGTAACGGAGGAGAAAGACTATGGAAGCAGGCTGTGTGGCCGGATTCCCTTTGAGGTCTGCATTTTTGGATGGAAGAGAACACTGCTTCAATTGGAAAAACTGGGTGAAGCAAAGTTGAGGGAAAGGGGAGGAAGGCCCTTCAAAACGGAGACAAACCACTATGTGGTTGATGTAAATGTTGATGAAATCTACAGTTTGGAAGACTTGGAGTTTCAGGCAAAGGATGTTCCGGGTGTTCTTGAAACAGGGCTGTTCATTGGCTATGCTGACCGAATATTATTGCACAATGGAAAGATTGTTATGAAGAGCAGGCTGGATTACAGCAAACAGGACAAAGTAGTGGCAGAAACAAAGGGCATACTCAGCCTTTAAAATACTCACTATTTAAAGATTAATTGAATTAAAAAATTCTATAATGCCACGGTAGCTCAGCCTGGTTAGAGCGTTCGACTCATAATCGAAAGGCCGAGGGTCCAAATCCCTCCCGTGGCAATTCAATTTAAATAGAAGAAAAACGTTATTTGTAATATGAATTTCAAGAAAATCATTGCAGTTATTGCCAGCCTAGCAGGCGGGATGCTGTTCTTTGCAGGGGCAAGCACCCGGTGTTCCGGCTGCCCTGCTGAAAGCATTCTTATATCAAATGCCTCGGTGGGGGCTGGCATGATATTGCTAATGCTTGGCGTTCTGGAATTAATTTATGTTTTCGGCAAGAAGGTCAATTAAATTTAAATAAAGAAAATGCCTTATCAAATAGGGAGAAAAATGAAGATTATAAAATACGCCCTGAGCATACTGTTCTGCAATGCATACAGGCTATTGCGCTTTATTCCAAACAACGACCCAATAATGGGGGTAATGCTCCCATATGCAAGGCAGGACAAGTGGTGGCATGCAATGGTGTTTGCTTTTCTTACAATGGCTTCGTTTGACTTCATTGTAATGCGGGTTGGAATTTGGACTTGGGTAACGGCCTTAACCTACGCTTCCCTTGGATTGCTGTTCCATTTCGTGTACAAAAGAATGAAAAAAGTCAGGCTAAGGCACTATCTTGGTTCAGGGGCGATAGGTGTTTTGATTTTTGACTTTGTAACAGGCGTTTTGTTTGGACCAATGATGTTTGGAATGAGCTTTACACAGGCACTGGTTGGGCAGATTCCGTTTACCATAATGCACCTGGTTACTGTAAGCGGCTTTATTATGATTTTAACGCCGCTGTTGGATAGAGCAGTGATTGGCAATCCAGCGCTTGAAGACAGCGTTGTATTAAATAAGTTAAAACTGGCGGTGAGAGCGTAATGTATCCAGAAGAAGGAAAGCCAAGGGAAAGGAAAGAAGCGAGGATTGAAAAGCGCTGGTTTCTCTGGCTTGCCATACTTGTTGCCCTGTGGCTGATGTATGCTTCCCTTGCCCAACAGGTTCTGCCAGATGACGGAGGCAGTGGGACAGTTAACGTGACATTTAAGGCTGTAGCAGATGAAAAGGTCATTTTGGAGCAAACTGCTGCGGTTCAAAGGGGAGCGAATGCCTTGGAGGAATTGAACAAGGTTGCAGATGTGGAAACTTCAATGTCAATGTATGGAATGTTTGTGGAAAGCATAAACCAGGTTGTGCCAGGAGAGAAGCAGTTCTGGGCAATTTACGTTGACAGGGAGATGAGCCCGGTGGGCATAGACAGCATTGTCTTGGACAAGGATATGACCATAGAATTCAAGCTCGAAAGCTTTGAGTAATTGCCCCTATCCTTCCTCCTTCACATGAATGAGAATCTTTTTTCCAATAACAGGCATCAGCCTCTTTAATTCAACTTCTGCACTTTTCTCTATTTTGAATTCGTTTGCTGGCTTTTCAACAAGCTTGCCTTCAACCTCATAAATGTAAAAGCCATCCTTTCCATCCACACTTGTGATGTAAGCACCGTCTTTCCGTTTCTCAAATTTCAGGCCGCTGACCTTTTGCAATGCATCAAGCATTGTTGTCCCCCTGGAAACTTCAACAGTAAGCGGCTTCTCAAACAAATCCCACAAATGCTTTATTTTCTGCAAGGCAGCTTTTCTCACCTGCAGAACATGTGTGTTCCCAAACTTTGTTCTCTCAACAAAGCCTATTTCCTCCAAAATTTTTGCGTGCTTTAATGCAACGGGCACTGCTATATTCAATTCCTTTGCCAAGGCAGAGATATGTGTTCTTCTTTTTATCAATATCTTAAGCATGCTCCTCCTGTTGTTGTTTCCCAGAGCCCTAAAAACATCCATGAAAAGAACACCAAAAAAAGTATTATCAATTTGGGTAATGAACATTATTATTTTAAGAAACAATTTAAGAACGTTTGCCCTTGTCCTTGAAAGAGGCGGTCTGATTGAAAAAATGGGTTTTCTTATTTGCCGTTCTCCTGCTGCTATCACAAACAGTTTTGGCAAAAAATGTCACGGTAATCTACAATTTCCCGGCAGAAACACTTGCTGACATCGAAGAATCAATTAGTGTTCCAAACGACACAAACGCCTTTAATGCATTCATGCAGGTTGCAGAATTACACGGCCTTGAAATGGACCTAACATACTATGACTCGTTTGGAGGCTGGTTTGTAAACGGAATAAACGGCATAGGCAACACACCTGGGCAATATTGGCACTTTTTTACAAATATGGAATTGGCACCAGTTGGAATAAGCAGCCACATTCCAAGTGAAGGCGACATAATCGAACTGGGCTTTGCTGATACACCAAGCAAAACAAGGCAGATGGCAGTACAAGATGCAGTTGAATGGCTTACAAGCAACCAGGATAGCAGTGGCCAAATCGGGGAACATGCGGTATGGGGAAATGCCTTTGCCCTAATTGCACTGAATCTCTTTTCAGGGAACACAACAGTTAAGGAGAAAGCAGCAGAATACCTGCTTGAAAACCAGGGAGACAATGCAGGGTTTGCCTATCCTGGCTTTGAAAGCGATGCACTGCACACTGCTGTTTCAGTAATGGCATTAACATCAAATGGTTTAGCCCCCGATGAATTCAGCAAAGGAGAAACCACCCCTATTGATTTCCTCCTGTCAAAGCAGGAAAATGATGCTGGTTTCAGCGGATGGGGGGAAAGCGATGTAGACACGACATCCTGGGCAACAATGGCTTTTGCAGCAGCAGGCCAAGCCCTGCCAACAAGAGGCGATAAGACTCCTTTGGATTACCTTTTCTCAGCACAAAATGCTGACGGTGGCTTTGGATACAGGGAAGGGGAAGAAAGCGCAGAGCAGTACAGCGCAGAAGTACTGATTGCCCTTGCACTGTCAGGGCAAGAGAAAGACAGCAGGGTAGAAAAGGCGCTGAAATGGCTTGAAGAACAACAACAAAATGACGGCTGCCTCTCAAACTCTTACACAACTGCTTTGGCTGCAATTGCCCTAACAAGCTATGAAGAAGATTCAGGCAATGCCCTGCAGTGCCTCAAGGAAATGCAGCTGCCGGACA
>JAFCFG010000172.1 GCA_017608725.1 Candidatus Iainarchaeum sp. | reverse complement strand
CTTGTATAGGACAGGCTGTCCCCCAGGTATGAAGTCAGTCCGTTTACTATGGTAAGGTTTAAAAACCCCATAAACAGCCTGAAACCCCAGCTTTTTTCATCTCTGGCAGAGAACAGGATTATTACCAGGGCAGAGGGCAGTATAAGCCAGATAAGATAGCGGGCTATCCCAGAAGGAAATAGCGGGGCCTCTACCAGCTGCATGCTGACTGCCATTTCTGAAGAGAGGAGCAGCACCACCAAAGAAACCACAATGCAGGTCCAGGGCAGGGCATCAAAAAATGCATCGCCCCAGTTTTTAAGCCTTAGGCAATCAAAAAATTTAATCAGCAGTCCGAAAACTATTTGTATAATCCCTACCAGAAGGGCCAGCCTGAAGAAATTCATGGCCCCAACATCAGAGTTTATGGGATCCCCCAGCACTGCCCATCTAAGGGTTACCTGCCCAAAACCGAGATAAGAAGGCAAATCTCCAAACCAACCATTAAATAATGCCCCTGCCAGTATGGTAAAAAGCCCTCCGAAAAAAAGAAGCATTAAAAAATTTCTGGCCTGCTTTAGCTTAAAGGATAATATAAGGGTTAGGACTACCAACAAGATGCCGTACCCTGCATCAGTAAGGCAAAGCCCGAAAAACAGTGCAAAGAATATGGAGACCAGGGGAGTGGGGTCTATTTCAAAGTATCTGGGTACTCCATAAAGGTTAACAATTATCTCAAAAGGCTTAAACAGCGGCTTGTTCTTCAAGGCGGTAGGTATAACCTCGCCTTCCTCAGGCTCTATGTCCATAACTCTGGTGGCATTAAAGTGCTGGAGTATATGGTAAACCTTGCCTGCGTTTTCCTCATCCACCCAGGCAGTATAAAAAGATACGGTATCTGTGGAATAGCCAAAGTTTATTGCGTTTTCTATATCCCGGTTGTTTTCCAGGTAGTTAAGGTAAACAATCAAGGGCCTTTCATATTCCTGCCTTGCCTTGGCTATGGAGCCTATAAGCTTTTGTTTACGGTTTTTATGAAGCTCCAGGGATTTGGCAAGCCTTTCAGCATTCTGCTGTATGGTTCCCTTATAGCCTGAAAGCTCTGCTTCCTCAAAGTCCAGCCCCGAAAGGTACTGTTCTGCCTCTTTTTTGTATGCCTGGTGGTAGGCAATAACCAGGGTTGCTTCATCCCTGCGGCATCCAAGGTTCTGTACAGATATGTTTTTGCTGCCCATTTCCTGCAGCAGCTGCTCAAATTCCTTGGGCCTGCACTTTAGTTTAATAAGCCTTATGTTATAAAGGGGGTGAGCCTTTATGTCCTCCAGGTTGTCCTGGTAAGCGCACCACCTGGAAAGGGTGTCCAGCTGTTGGCTCATGTTTTTGATTTCTGAGTCTACAATGGTTAGCTCTTCTTCGGTGCCCCTTATATCCTGCAGCAGCTGCTCAAAGTTATAGGAGGAAAGAATTTTTTCATATTCTTTCCTTTTAAGTACCAGCTTTCCGGCATTTTCTCCCGGTTTTTTTTTCTGCTTATACTTTTTAAAAACATCCAGCACCCTTTTTACATTAGCGGTATATTCTTCACTGGCAGAAGCATAGGTTTGCACAGGTTCAATTTTTTCGGTGTACGGTTTAAGCTCCACAAGAGAGGCATCCTGCAGCTTGTTAAGCACAGCTTCCTGTTCAGACTTATGTGAAACAATTAGCAGCTTTTTAAGTCTTGCTACGCCCATTAATTAAAAATCCTTTTAATTATCCAATCTATTGCTTTTTCCTGCTTGCTTAAGGCAGCTTCCCTGATCCGGTCCAGCTCCTGCCTGAAATTCTGGTCAAGCTTCTGGATTTCTGCAGCTGCATCCGCCCTGGCTTTTTCCACTGAACTTTTAACCAGCTTCCTGGCTTCCTGTTCAGCCTGTTTCTGGATTTCTTTGCTCTGGCGGTAAGCATCCTCCACAATTTCAGAGGATTTGCCTTTTGCTTCGGAAATTATCTGAGCAGATTTTTCTTCTGACTGCTTAATTTGGTTGATGATGTTTTTAACCACTACCATTTTTTTGGCTAATGCAATTTTTTTCTATTTTTAATATGGTAAATAATAACAATAAAATTTCTTATGTTCAATAAGAAAATAAGGTGGGAGAGGCAAAATATGCTTTTTAAAGGGGTGGTTCTGCCAAACTGCTAA
>JAFCFG010000171.1 GCA_017608725.1 Candidatus Iainarchaeum sp. | reverse complement strand
TTAAAGCGGCTGTGTATTGGGCTTCCAATTGCTAAGAGAGATGTTGGGCAATGGGGGTTACTGTTGCTGAACTGGCCTATTTGCGGCTTTTAGGGGAGCATTTTTCAAAAGTGACCCCCTTGCAAATCAGAACAATGCTTTTTCTGCTAGAGGAAAAACAGAGCTATTTTACCCTGGAGGAAATTGAGCACAGCACAAAAATCCACAATGGACAATTGAAAAAAATAATGAAGCAATTCACTTCCAAGAGGCTAGTTGAAAAGGAAGGCTGTCTCTTTAAGAAACCTGAGAACAGCAAAATAGTTGCTCTCATTTCTTGTAAATGAGCTCTGCAACCTTCTTTGCAACCCTTTCACTTTTGCCCCTTCCAACAAGCCAGGCCCTAAACCTGTCCTTGTCCATCCCCCTCTTTGGCTTTCTAATTGCATTAACAAGCCTGTAAATCTGCTTTATTTCCCTTGGCTTATAGCCCTGGAAAGGGTTTGGCTTCCCTTTCTCGCCTGGCTTTCTCAAGCCAAGCTTTTCCTCTATTGTCAGCTGCTTGCCCTGCAACTCAGCATCCTTCTCCTTGAACTGCTCAGGTGAAATCTTCCTTTTGAATGCCTCCTGCTTCCAAATCATCCTCTCCTTCAAAATCCCCAATCTCTCTAGCTCAAGCCTCTCCCTTTCCAGCCTTTTCTTAATTATCCACTTCCAGCCAATCAAAGCAACTGTAACCAAAACCATTGCCAGCAACGGGAACTGCAGCCATTCAAGGCCAGTAAAAAGCAGGGAAGCCGGCGGCTTCAAAGAGATGTCAAAGGCAAAAACATCAACCAGTTCTTCCCCCTCCAATTCAGCGGTTGCAAAGACTTCATAGGTATAGGTTGTTGTAGACGCCTCAAACTCTGGTTCTTCTGGCATCTGCAGGTTTAGGAAAAACTGCATTTTTTCTGAATCAAACTCAAAATCCTGCCTTAGGTTGAGCTCTTCGCTTACAATCATTGCCTTTGGGTTCCTTAGTTCATCCAATCTCGTGCTGCCAATCTGCAGAACCAGTTTAACGGTGTCACCAAAATAAAATACCTTTCCCTTTGGTTTTACTAGAGTTAGATAAAATAGCTCGCTTACAGGAGGCAGCGGTCTTTCCTGCAATATTATGGTAAAACCAATGCTTGGCAGGCTTTCTTCATTACCATCGAAAGTAGTAACAAAGTAAAAGTATTCAACCTCTGCTTCAACGCTTCTGTCAACGAAAGAATGCTCTTCCACCGAAGCAATTACCTCCGCGTCGTTAAAGTCAGTTCCCCTGTATACGTTGAAAAGCATGCCCTGCCCATCATAGTCCCAACTGATTTCCACAGCAAGCTGGTCTTCTACTGCATTTGCCCTGACATTGCTTGGTGCAAGAGGCCTGCCCAAAACGTTTCCAAACAGCAGCAGAAAAACCAATAAGGGCAGAAAAAACCTATAATTCATAGAACAATAATGTAACCAAAGCAGTATTTATTTGTTGTTCTTTGGCTGATAAGCTGTTGAATATCTCCGCATTTGAAGGGAATTAATGAAATTAAGTTTAAAAGTATTCGGCACCCTGCTAGGAGCATTATTATCTGAAAAGATGTTAAATGCCCTGCTTTTCCCCTTCCTCAACTATGGTTATTCCCTCGCCTGTAATCTTGTAGGGAATGATATCCTTTTTGTAGTCAGTGTACCTTAGCTTCCTTATTACCATGCTTCTATAGTCAGCAACACCAATCTCAAGGTAATGCAAAACGATGACCCCGTCGGTAATGAATTCACTAATTCCGTCCGCACTCAGGGTTTTGGCTTCCTCTGTTAATTCGCTTGTAATCACAGTTGTAATCCTGTGTTTCCTTAACTCTGCAATTAGCTTGTAAAGGATGCTCTTTGTCACAATCTGCTCTGTTCTTGGAATCGGGGAAGCTGTTTCACTCACCTGCAATAAGCTAAAGGACCCTTTGTGGCCCAGACCGCCAATTATCAAAGCGTCTGTTAAGGTTGTTATGCTGTCAATTGTAATGCGCTTTGGCTTAAAATCAGAGATTAAATCGTCAAGCTTTCCCAAAAAGTCATCGCCCTGGGTGATATCATGGTAAACGATTTTGAGCATGTTTCCCTTCAGCAGGGCCTTCAGATCCCAGCCCAATTTGCCAGCGTGCTTTT
>JAFCFG010000170.1 GCA_017608725.1 Candidatus Iainarchaeum sp. | reverse complement strand
GTAAGTAAAGGCAATAAATAACGAAGTCCTGCTTTCTCTTCGCCTTTATTCACGAGCCCAATGATAAGACATGATATTACGTCAGTATAAATTATAAAAAGAATAGCAAAAGCTGTGATAAATCCAGGGGTGATCGGCACGGAACGTAGCGTAAAGGGCAGGCTCATCTGCATAGTTTCTATTGCAGGGATTTTTGCTGTAAGGCTTATTATAATTTGCACGAGCACACTGCTCAATGCGAACAACATAGGAGCGCCGAGAGCAACAGCAAAGAAAATAAAGATAACATACATCAATATGTTCGAAGCAGCCTTCTTTTCCAAAAACTCTTTTTCACGCATATTTGCAGCAGTTTCTTCGAGCAAGCTTGATATGTTTCCGCCAGCTTGTGTTCCTGTTACAATCAAATTAACTATTTTTTCTATGCGCTCAGACCCTATCCTTTTTGCCATCTCTCTCAAGGCTTTTTCCATCGGTACGCCTGTAGCCACTTCTCTGCCCACTCTGTCAATTTCTTTATCAAGAGGCGCGAACTCTGGCTTGGCGCTCAGGAGCAAGGCTTTGTCAAGGGTCATGCCTGCCCGTAAGTTGCTTGCTGTCATTTGCAACACATCTGGAAAGACTGATTCCATTGTCCTGACATATGCGCTTGCCTTGAGGCTGAGATTGATAACAGCGAAGGCAAAATATGCAAGAAAGCCAGCAAAAAATGCAAGCAAGGTATAGCTTAGATTTTTACTCAGCACAAAGAAAACTAAAGCCAAGATTACAGCCAGTGCTAATGCCTTGCTACTCCGGCTCTTCAAAAATCTTTCCGGTTTTTCGCCAGCTTTTCTTATCGTTTCGTTGAGCCATTCAGTTTTCATCTTCACAATAGGCTCGGCCTTCTTGTCTTTATTATACCTATAAACACGAACTGCAGGACTGCTACAAAAACAAAGATAGCGAAGAATATCATCTTTGCTATGCTCGCTGAAATATTCAGCATGGAAAACACTATGGTAAGGAATGTGAGGCCGAGAGCAGGCATTATGATAGCGAGAAGCATATAAAACATGACAATTGGATTAAGTCTCGAGCCATAACTCATCAGCTGTATTGATTGCTCTTCTTCGAGACCATGGAGGCTGTTTTTCAGCACGATGGTCATGTCAGAGCCAGCTTTCATCCCGTTGCTGATCTGCCACAAAACACGTCTGAAGAACTGCGATTCGCTTTCTTTTGCAAGATTCTCTATTGCTTCCACTTGGGGCGTTCCAGAAGCAATATCTTTGACAGCCTTGCTAATTTCCGTGCTCACGCTTCCGTAGTCTGAATTTGCTATATTTACAAGCATATCGTAAAGAGGCACACCGGAGTCAAGCTGTACGATCATGTCTTGCAACGCTGGAATCAGATTGCGCTCTATGTCACGGGTTTTTGCGTTTACATAGACACGAGGATAATTCATTTGCTTGAAATAAACAAAGCCAGAGGCAAGTAACGCTATGGGCAATGCTAAGATGAGCATGTCAAGCCGTTTCAGTACAAGAATCGCAAGGAAAGCAAGCAAGAGAAAAAGGATGAAATTCAGGAAAAAACTCCGACGACAAATTGTTACATATTCCTCCGGAGTTATATCTGTGTCGCACTTCTTCAGCAAGCCCGCAAGTTTCTCGTATTTTTTCCCGAGTCTGAGCTTTGTGGCTATTCTTTTTACCCTCTTTCTTGCTTTTTCCGCAGAAAAACAGAAAGGAATTCTAAATTCCATTTAACTTTCTTGCCAACAATTTCTGCAGTTCTTGTTTGTCCGTGTAGTAGAGATGCATTATTTTCCCGACCTGCGCCAGATTTCGCTTGTTATATTTCACAAGCGCATTCAGTATCTCAGTCCTTTGCTTCAGGTCTTTTTCTATTTCATGCTGCGACATTCCTGTGTAGCGATTAAGGTCCTCGAACAAGCGCAGGCTCTCGTTATGCTTTACTATCCTGTCTGTTTCCGGTAGCCATCTGTAGATTATATTTGCTGTAACACCCTCCTTTGCCTCCACGAATTCCGCAAGCTGGAACATTCGTCTTATGCCCTTGCGCCTGTCCCTGAACATAACAACATTGAGATTCACAGCCTTGAGAAGCAAACAAAACTTCTGCCTCTCGTTGCCTCCTTATCTCACCGAGAATAATTCTGTCAGGCCTCATTCTCAGACTGTTGATAAGTAAGTCAAGCATTGTAACCTCACCCTTGCCTTCTGGATTCGGTGTTCTCGTTACGAGAGGACACCAATAAAGGAATTCTGGCAATGTAAGCTCTCTTGTATCCTCGATACTGACAATTCTTTGGTTAGGTGGCATAAAGGGCATGCACGCATTGAGAAATACAGTCTTTCCGCTTGCTGTTCCGCCAGAAACAATGATGTTCATCTCGTACTCTATTGCGAGCCATATCAGAGCAGCCACCTCTGCTGTAATCGTATTATTCTTGATTAAATCCACAATGGTCCACGGGTCGCGGGAGAATTTTCTTATCGTGAGTGTATGACCTTTGGTGCTTATCGGATACAGAACAGCATTTGCTCTGTCTCCGCTCAACAAGTGCGCATCAAGCAATGGATTAAGCACTGTGATTTGTCTCCCTACACGTCTTGCAATAATATTAGCATAATTATTGATCTGCTCCTCGCTTTCGACATAAAGATTTGTTTTGAGCCACCCATATTTTCTGTGATAAACCCTGATAGGTTCCTTTGCGCTGAGCACCACAACTTCCTCAAGATTTTGGTCTGCAAGCACAAACTCAAGCTTGCCCAGGCCAAGCATTTCTTGCATCAACAAGCCGATAAGCATGCTTGCATGCTCATCTCTCAAGCCCGGCAACTTATCTTTCAGCAATTTTTTGGCTATCTCCCTGAATCTTTTTTTCAGCTCTGCAAGCTTCGCTTCATCAGTTTCGGGGCTGAAACTCTGTAAGCCCACAAGCTCTTTCCTTACCTCTTCAAGCAAGGCTTTGGTAGCTATCCCGACTTGTGGCAGTTCAAGCTCATACACAAGCTCGCCTTTTACTTTCCTTATCACTATCCTTGCCCTTGCACCATCCAGCTCTATGAAATACTTTTCCTCTTGCTGCTTTTTTTCAGCCAGCTGTTTGCCCTTTGGCTTGCCTTTTCCTTTTTTCCTCACGCCACGTTTCGCCATTTTTCATTACCTTTTTCTTTTCTTTATTTTTCTTGCTCCTACCCTTTTTTCACGCTTTTCCTTTGCTTTCACTCCTGAACCTCGCAAGGTTTTGCCTTCTCGTGCCTTCTTACTTGCTGCCACAAGTTCTGCCTCGCTCCTTAGTACACGCCCTTCTCCTGCCCTCTTTGCCTTCTCAGCTTCTCCTCCTTCTTTCTTCTTCACTTCCCTATCTCCGGGTTTTTTTGCTTCAACATCTGGCTCTTGTTTTTTGAGCATAATCTCGGTGCCAGAGAATTTCTTTTCTATTTCCACAAGCCCTTGTTGCTCGAGTA
>JAFCFG010000169.1 GCA_017608725.1 Candidatus Iainarchaeum sp. | reverse complement strand
TAAAATTGAAGAAGAAGGAATTCTGCTGAAAAAATCCGGTGTTTTTGTAACCCACGGCGAAAAAATCCCCAAATGCCAAGAATACAAAAAATCAAAAATTGTTTTGATTGGGCACGAGCATTCTGCAATAACAATCAGGGAACAGTACAAGCAAGAGCAGTTCAAGTGCTTTCTTGTGGGAAAATTCAAGGGCAAAAACCTTATTGCAATGCCAAGCATAAACACTGTGAGCATTGGGACTGATATAAGGAGAGAACAACTGCTTAGCCCCTTCCTACAGCAGTCTTTGGGCAAATTCAGGGTATTCGCAGTAGCAGACAAAGTATATGATTTTGGGGATTTAGAGGGGTTGAATTAAGTTTAAATATTTGATGATATAATATCACTAATGCTGATATAATGGTAGAGGTTTTATTGCAGGTTAAGAAATGGGGCAGTTCTATTGCTTCAATCATTCCAAAGAAAACTGTTGACCAGCTTGGCCTGAAGCCGGGTGATAGAGTAATAGCTGACATAAAGAAACAAAGGGGGGCTGCTTTTGGAATCTGGAAGGGGCAAAAGTTGCCTAAATTCAAGCGGGATAGGGCTGAACACCAATGGACATGAAGTACTTTGTTGTTGACACATATGCATGGATTGAGTATTTCAAGGGCTCAGAACAAGGCTTAAAACTGTTTTCACTGGTCAAGAATACTAAAAATGAGCTTTTCACACCAGTTACAGCCATTACTGAATTAAAGGATTATTGCGATGCCAATTCCAGGGATTTTGAAGCTTTGCTTTCAGAAATCAGAAGCAATTCACACATTGTTTTATTGGATGAAAACGACGCAATTGAAGCTGGGCGAAACCATGCTGAAATGAAAAAGAAAACAAAAAACTGGGGGTATGTGGATTCATTTATTGTTGCAGTGCACAAAAAAATCGAGAGGGTTTACGGAAAAACAAGGATAGTAACAGGCGACAAGCACTTCAAAGAATTAAACTGCACATATTGGATAAAGTAGTTGCAAGAGACTTGGGGCCGTAGTATAGCCTGGTCCAGTATTCAGCGTTCGGGAAACTTTTCTTTAGAAAAGAAAGGTTTGTAAAAGAAAAAACTTGCAAAAGAAAAGTTTGTAAAAGAAAGGTTCGAGTGACGCTGTGACGGGGGTTCAAATCCTCCCGGCCCCATAGGCCTTTCAATTAACTTTTTAAACCAAACAGGCGTTATAGTTTTAGTGGGGCCGGTGAAGGGAGAAGAAATCCTCAAAAAGATTATTGCTACTTCTGGCGATGAATTCTATACACCGCTGCCAAAGGATTACAAGCCAGGCAAGACCAAATATGTTGTTATCACAGGCAGTGTTATCAGTGGAATTGGAAAGGGTACAATTTCAAGCAGCTTGAGTAAGCTGTTGCAGGACAGGGGCCTAAACGTTGAGCCAATAAAGCTTGAAGCCTATCTAAATGTTGACTCCGGCACCTTAAATCCATTCAGGCACGGCGAGGTTTTTGTATTGGACGATGGCTCGGAAACAGACCTTGACCTGGGCACTTACGAAAGGGCCTTGGACAAAAATCTCACAGGGGAGAACTTTGTCACTAGTGGAAAGATTTACCAGAGGATTATTGAGAAAGAGCGCTCAGGCAGATATCTTGGAAGGGACGTGCAGTTTATTCCGCATGTTACTGGTGAAATAAAGAAGGTTTTGAGGGACCTTGCCGTTAAAACAAAGGCTGATGTGATTTTGATTGAGATTGGCGGAACTGTTGGAGACTATGAGAACATGTTTGCCTTAGAAGCACTCAGGGAACTGCATTACGAAGAAGGCCACGAAAATGTCTGCTTTATTAATATCACTTATATATTGCAGCCCCGTTCTCTGGGAGAACAGAAGAGCAAGGCAGCCCAGCTTGGGATAAAGAGGCTTATTGAGATGGGCATTCAGCCTGACATAATTGTGTGCAGAAGCAGCAGCAAGCTGCAGGAAACAATCAAGAAAAAAATCAGTTTGAATGTGAATGTACCTGTTGAATCTGTTTTTGGATGCCATGATGTAAGCAACATCTATGGTTTGCCCCTTTCTTTGAGAAAACTTGGCTTTGACGAAGCCGTTTTGAAAATGCTTGGTTTGGAAAAGCGCTTTAAGGGCAATGGAAACAAGGCCCTGAGGGAGTGGAGCAGGAAAACAAGCGTGCAGGGCAGGGCAAAGCCGGTTACAATTGGCATTGCAGGGAAGTACACTGGATGCGCTGACACCTATATCAGTATTTTGAAGGCCTTGGAGCACTGCT
>JAFCFG010000168.1 GCA_017608725.1 Candidatus Iainarchaeum sp. | reverse complement strand
TATTTTTTCTATTCCTTTAAAAATTAACAAGTTAAACACCTAACTGCTTTTTCCCAGGGCTTTTTTAACATTGTAAGTTTTTCTTTCTGCATATTCAGACTTCTTGCCTTCGTTCCAATTATTAAGAGGTCTTAAATATCCTGTAATTCTTGAGAATACTTCGCATTTTTCATTGCAAACTTCACTCATCCAAATCACCTCCTTTGCTTGCTTTAACAGGAATTTTAACAGCCCCGACTTTTGGCTCGCTTTTCATATAAGGGCAAGTAAAATGCTCGCCTGGAATATAACCGTGAACAGGGCATATGCTAAATGTAGGCGTTATGCTAAAGTAAGGTATCTTTGTGTTATAAGCTATTTTTTTAACAAGGTTTTTGCATGACTCTGCATTAGGCAGTCTTTCTCCTAAAAACACGTGGAATACGGTTCCTCCAGTATACAAAGGCTGTATGTCATTCTGATGCTCTAATGCAAAAAACAAGTCATCAGTGTGATTTACTGGCAAATGTGTTGAATTTGTAAGATAAGGCTCGCCTTTTCCGCCAGAAGTGTATATGTCTGGATGGTATTTTTTATCAAGCCTTGCAAATCTGTACGCTGTGCTTTCTGCAGGAGTGGCTTCTAAGTTATATAGATTCTGCGTCTCTTGCTGGAATCTTTTAAGCATTTCTCTCATAAACATTAAAGTTTCAATAGCGAACTTTTTTCCTTGTTCTGAAGCGATTGACTCTCCAAGAAGATTAACGCACGCCTCATTCATTCCGCAAATGCCTATTGTTGAAAAGTGATTTCTAAATGTCCCAAGATAAGTCTTTGTATAAGGCATAAGCCCGTTTTTTAAGTTCTTTTCAATAACCCTGCGTTTGATTTCAAGAGCGTCTCTTGCTATAAGCATGTAATGCTTAAGCTTTTCAAAAAATTCTTGCTTTGTCTTGGATTCGTATGCAAGCCTGTTAACATTAATAGTGACTACGCCTATGGAACCTGTATTGTCTCCCATTGCAAAGGTGTGGCCTGGCCTGTTGATTAGCTCCTTCATGTTTAAATTCAATCTGCAACACATTGCCCTTATGTCGCGCGGGTCCAAGTTGCTACCTATGTAATTTTGAAAATAAGGAGACCCGTATTTTGCTGTTAATTCAAAAAGCAAGTTTGCATTTTCAGAATCCCAGTCAAAATCAGGAGTCAAATTGTAAGTTGGTATTGGAAATGTGAAAATCCTGCCTTTTGCGTCGCCTTCAAGCATTACTTCGAGGAATGCTTTGTTAATCATGTTCATCTCATGCTGCAGCTCCCCATAAGTGAAAGGCATTCTTTTTCCACCCACAATAGCAGGCTCGTCTTTCATGTCAGGAGGGCAAACCCAGTCAAAAGTCAGATTTGAAAAAGGCATCTGACTGCCCCATCGCGAAGGTATGTTAAGATTGTATATTAATTTCTGCATTTGCTGTTTAACTTCTTTATAAGACAAGCTGTCAGCCCTTACAAAAGGCGCAAGCAAAGTATCAACGCTTGAAAAAGCCTGCGCTCCTGCAAACTCCATTTGCAGGCATCCTATAAAGTTAACCATTTGGCCTACAGCAACATCCAAGTGCTTGGCAGGCCTTGTATCAACTTTGTTAGGCACATTGCCAAAACCCATAATAAGCAAGTTTTTCAAAGACCACCCTGCGCAGTATCCAATAACTCCGCAACTTAAATCATGAATGTGAATATACCCTTTAACATGAGCGTCTCTGATTGCAGGAGTATAAATGTTGTTTAAAGTATAAGTTGCAATGACTTTTCCAGCAGTGTGGAGCATTAAACCAGAAAAAGAATAGTCTGTGTTTGAATTCTCTCTTACTCGCCAGTCGCTTTTGCTTAAATACTCTGAAACAGTATCAGTTACGTCAACAAATGCATTTTTAAGCTCTCTTATTTTTTTGTGCGTGTCTCTGTAAAGTATGTACGCTTTTGCAGTTTTTGCATGCCCTTCTTCTATTAGTGTTTTTTCAACTATGTCTTGAATGTTCTCAACACTAGGGATTTTGTCGCTTCCATATTTTAATGCAAGCTGAAACTCAACTTTGTCTGCAAGCTCGCGTGCAAGCTTTTTGTCTTTTCCGCCAACAGACTCTGCTGCAGCCCAAATTGCGTCTGCAATTTTTTTCTTGTCATAAGGGACTATTTTGCCATCGCGTTTTTTAATTCTTTTTGGAGGAGAAATTTTTTTCTGTTTTAAGTCTGAAAGCCTTTCAATCTCGCGCTCAAATGACTTAATGTCATCAAACATGT
>JAFCFG010000167.1 GCA_017608725.1 Candidatus Iainarchaeum sp. | reverse complement strand
GCACTACGGGAGATAAAGGAGATGTTTGATGAGAAAAAAATAGGCGGGCTTAAATCAAAGCTAATGCAGATGCAGGAAGAAACAGGAGTTGACCTTGACTCTGTTTTTGAATACCTTGCCTTGCTTCAAACAGAGGCAACTAAAGAAGACAACGCACAGCAGATAGAAATACCAGCCCATATTCAGCAGGCAGTAATTCAAAGGTGCAATTCAGAGCACCAAGTCATAAAACTTCCGCTTCCTTATTCCTATGAAGTGGCTAAAGAGCTTTCGAGGCGCGTTTTTGAAGCAGACCCGAAAGAGCAAAAACTTGCTTTTTTCATCACTAAAGAAAAAAAATGGAAAGGCAGGGTTACAACAGCCCTGTATCCTGATGAAACCAAACAGGTTCCCTTAATTGAGGCATTTCAAAACAAGCAGGACAACACTGTTTGGCTGAGGTTTTTTGGGGAAAGGGCTACCAAAGCAAAGCCATATGATGAACTGCATTACGGTTTTTTCTTTTACCGTTTTAAGGTTAAAAACAAGGCTTACCTTCTTGTTTCCGAGAAGCCGGTTACCGCAGGGTATTGTTCCATCATAGGAATGAAAATAACCCAGCCAGACAATGTTAAAGTCGGGGAAGATTTAAAAATCCAAATTAATCAGGACTTCATTTTTGCGTATGATGTATTTCCAGAGGATGCAAAGATTTCCAAAGAGGAAGTCATCGAAAAAACAAGAGAATGGGATGAAGAAAAGCTTGCTTGGCTTGTATTTGGAAAACACAGGCATCCGAAATGGTTTGAGCAACTCATTTACGCATGGCTTTTCTCCGGAAAGTTTGATGGGTATCCCCTGCATCTTGGAATTATGGGTCCGGCAGGGACTGGGAAAACAAGGGGGATTTTAATGCCGTTGACTTTTCAAATCCCAGAGCCAGAGCCAAAATATTTCTTTGACGGGACAAAGTCAACAATAAAAGGGCTTATTCCGAATTTCGGAGGCAGGGAATTTGATGAAGGGTATTTTGCCTCTTGCAGAAGGATAGCGTTGGTTGACGAGTTTTTAACTGCTTTAAAAAGAGCCCATACCCAAGGCGGTGTTCAAAATGCCCAGGAAACAGCAATGCTTACAACGCTCTTGGAGCACTTTCCCACTCCTGCTTCAAGCGGTAAAACAAAGCCTGTAAAAGTCACTTCTTCTGCCAAACTTTTGCTCACTACAAACCCGAAACACGGGTTGAATGATTTGGTTGCTTGTGCTTCAAGCCTTGATAACCCGTTTATGTCAAGGATTTTGTGGTATAACCAGAACAGGCACCATATTGATTTTGTTCAGGAGCGGCAGATTGAAATAGGCTCTATGCCTGAGAAGGAAAAGTATGCCAAGCGGGAGCCTTGTTTTGTTCAGGTTTTTGACTTCTTAAACTCTTTCACTTTCAAAATTGATACCAAGTGGGTTGAGAAAAAAATCAAGGAGTACAAGGCAATGATTCCTGCAGGGTTGATGGAGGTTTATTCTGCAAGGTATTCCCATCACCTGATGTGCCTCATTGACGGGGTTGCTAAGGCAAGGTGGCTGGTCAGCAAGGACAAGTCTGCTGGCTTTGAGGTTTTGGATGAAGACTATGCTGTTGCTGAGGAAATTTTTTCAACTGTCCTTATGTCTTGGGGGTTGAATGTTGATTTGAACATGCTTCCTTTGAGAACGAGGGAATTGTATTTGAATGTCCCCCAACAGAAGGTCTATGACTATGTCTGCAAGGGAGGGGCGATGAGCCTGACTGAATTAAACGAGGCGTTCAGGGAAGACGTATCTCAAATAGTGTTACAGTTATCCGAATTGGAATTATTGAAAAAAGTGGGTAACAAATGGTTTCCTCATTGGCATGAGGCAACCAAAAAAGACTTGGAGGTCGATATGAATGACGGAGAAGGATGAACTGAAAAAGGTTGAAGTCCCTGATTACAGCAAAAACCATGAAATGAATAGCCAGAAAGATGTAAAGGAAACGGAAGTCGGGGCAAGTGAGTTTGAATCCCCTTATCTCTCTTTCAAAGAAGGGGAGGAAGTTGAATTTGTCTTTGACCGCATTGTCAAGGTCGAGGGCAAAAGCTCTGACTTCAACCTTTCAGGCGTGGACTACAACTATGAAATCAAGATAGCTGGTGGCAAGGCATTGACTATCAGCACCTGGGCTTGCTGGAAAGCATTCAAGGAGTTGCTGAAAGGCGTTTCTCCTGATATGAATCCGGCTGACCTGAAAGGGAAGAAAATAAAGGGATACCACCCTACAAAGG
>JAFCFG010000166.1 GCA_017608725.1 Candidatus Iainarchaeum sp. | reverse complement strand
TGGTTTGGAAAAGGGGGCAAAGCGGTTCATGGTGGTTGATTCTGATTTAAGGAGCATTAGGCCGGAGTGGGTTAAGAAAATGCTGGAGCCATTGGAAAAGGGAGCGGATTACTGCACTCCCTATTATAGCAGGCACAAGTACGATGGAACAATTACAAACCAGATTTGCTTTCCAAGCGTGTACGGCTTGTTTGGACAGAACATCAGGCAGCCCATTGGCGGAGACTTCTCGTTCAATGCAAAACTGGCTGAATTCTGGTTAAAGGCAGGGGACTGGCAGGGCAATGCTGCCAAATTTGGAATTGACATCTTCATGACCTCAAACGCTGTTCTCAATGGGTTTAATGTAAAGCAGGTTTTCCTGGGCAGCAAGGTGCATGACCCAAAGGACCCTGCAGGCAACTTAAAACCAATGTTTGAGCAGGTTGTTGAAACGCTTTTTGGAATAGCATGTGAGCAGAAGGAAAAATGGGTTGATTTGAATGAAGTGAAAGAAGTTGAAGTGCTGGGAAAAGAGGGCTTTGTTGAACCGCAGGAATTGCAGATAAACAAGGGGAAGATGCTTGAAAACTTTTTGCTGGGAAAGGAGCAGCAGCAGGCGAACTGGGCTGACGTGCTGAGCAAAGAGGTTTTCAATGAAGTTGCGGGGATGGAAAAACCGGTAATAAACAGCGGGCTTTGGAGCAAGATTGTTTTTGATTGTATTGTGGGCTTTAGGGGCAATGAGGAAAAGGTAATTGATGCACTGATTCCACTTTGGTTGGGCAGAAACTATAGCTTTGTTACTGAAACGGAGAAAAGGAGCAACGTGGAAGCGGAGAAAATGATTCTGGAACAGGCAAAGCTGTTCTTTAAAAACAGGGGCTATCTGGTTGAAAAAATCAGGGGCTGAATGCTGTTCCCTCAACGCTAATTTTTGCTGGTTTTCCAGGAGAGCCCTCAACAGCAAATTTTACTGGAAGAAATTTTTTCACAACGGCAATGTTTGAAAGGCAGTGCTGGCTTAGCCTTGTTGTATGAATTTGGCTCCTGCCCTTTGCAAGCGCCATGAAGGGAATCAATTGGTCTGCAAGATGTGAATCACATGGCTGTTTTGCCTGCAGCTCATTGAGCAAGGCTTGGGCTGCCTCCCTGCCAACCTGTTCCGCTGGCTTGCCCCGCTGCCCCAAAGCTGAACCGGTTAGCACAGCCCCTGTTGAAAAGTGGGCAAACAGGGATATCGCTGAACCAATTGTTGTCAGGTACTCACTGCTTTCAATTTTCTCTCTGAAATCAGCATTCAAATGCTGTAAAGCGTGCCTTGCTGCAACTGCCTGATTCCTGCTCACATCTCTTGGGAGAGAAGCGCTGCTGCTGAAAATGGAAATAGATTCCAGGTTCCCCAATTCAGTTAAATTGATTGGAGAAAGAGGGAGCTTTGCTTTCCTGCTTGAAAAGTGGACAACACCCCGGCCCTTTGGAAAAAATCCCCTTTTGTTTACCTTTAAATCAAACCTTGCCCCTGCTTTGTGCAGAACAGGAAAAAGAGCATTCTGCAAGAACTCGGCAGGGGGAGACCAAGCAACGTTTGTTCCGCCAACTACCCTCAGTTTTGTTTCCTGCAAGAGGGCAACAGGAAGCACCTGCTGCAATAGAAGCGAGATTGAACCAGCTGTTTGAATGTTTATCCTTAAATCAACTGATTTTATTTCCTTTGGCAGGAATTGCAATTCAGTTGCGCCTGGCCTTGCTCCCTGCAATTCCGCACTGCATATTTCAGCCAATGTCTGGACTGCTGTCAGGTGCTGTGGCTTAAGACCTGGTTTTGGCCTGTTTGCCCTGATGTTTTTTATTTTAACTGGCTTCCTTGCCAGGGCCGAGAGGGCAAGAGCTGTCCTCAGAACTTGGCCTCCGGCTTCGCCTATGCCCCCATCAACTTCAATTACCTCGGCCATAATCCTCAAACCACGCGTTTCAATTATTAAATTCTTACAACAACCTTTCCTTTAATTGAATAGGTTAGGCCCGCCATCACAATAAGCAACCCTGCAAAGGCCACAAATGAAAAGCTTAAACTGAATGCCTCTGAGAGAATGCCCAATGTAAGAACAGTTACAAACCCGCTTAAGTGCAGCACTGCACTAAATACGCCGGTTATTTCACCATCTGGACCCTGGGTGTAATGTCAGTTATCAATCCATTCACAGCAGGCTGCAGAAGAGCAAGAATCAGGCCAAGGGCAAGCCTGCTGCAAAGAAGGTTGTTGAAATCTCACTGGAGAGGGAAATAGCCATTAGGGAGATTGCTGCAGGGGCAAAGCCAAGCGATATAACATTGACT
>JAFCFG010000165.1 GCA_017608725.1 Candidatus Iainarchaeum sp. | reverse complement strand
CAGGGTCGGAATGAAGCTTATAAAGAGAGAGCTGCAATTAGAGGACAAGCTGACGGCTGTTTTGTCAAAAATGATTTCCATTGAAAGAAGCAGGACAGCTGAAGAAAAGAAGAAGGGCAAAAAAAAGCAGGCAATCCTGAAAAACAAGATAGCCAAGCTCAAGAAAAAGCAAAAAGAGTATTTGCAGAAGAGGGAATTGCTGAAAAGCATGAGAGCAAAAAGCAGCAGCATAAAGAAAGAGCTTAGGGCAATAGAGAGAAAGATCAGGAGAGAAACAAAAGAGCTTTACAAAATGCATGAGGTAAAGAAAGCAGAGGCCCTGACAAAGAAGGTTTTGCGCGCTCAAAAGCTGGTTCCAGGAATTAAAGTGAAGATGCCCAAGAAGCCTGGTAAAAAGAAAAAGCCGAAGAAAATAAAAGTTGTAAAGAAGAAGGCAGCGGAAAAGCCAGTAAAGAGGGTTCTGAAGAAGAAAGCTGTCAAAAAGAAAATTTTGAAGAAGCCGGTTGAGAAGGTCGTGGAAAAGCCAGTAAAGGAGCCAGCTTCAAAGCCCATTGGGCCTGCAGCACAAAAGCGCGTTAAGAAAAAGGCCCCCTTCGTTGATTTGTTGCCGGAAAAAAAGGGAGCAAAGCCGGTAGAAGAGAAGCCATTGCACATAGAGCCAATAAAGGTAGAGCCAATGGTAGAAGAGAAGCCAATTGCAAAACCTGCTTCAACGCAGGTTGAGCCAAAACCGGTTGAAGAGAAGCCAATTGCAAAACCTGCTTCAACGCCGGTTGAGCCAAAACCGGTTGAAGAAAAGCAGCCTAAAGCAGAGGAAAAGGCTAAGGGGGTGGCAGCCGATCTGCTTAAGGAAACCCTGGAGAAGGCGAAGAAGGAGAAGCTGGAGGAGGAAAAGAAAGCAGTTGAGGAAAAGCCCCTGGAGGCTGTGGCCCCAGTGCCCAAACAGCCAGACTATGCTATAGAAGAGGCACTCAAAGAGGAGGCCAAGCCAAGCGAGGAGTTCACAGAATTCCACAGCATTAATCTTTCAATTTCTCATCCTGATTGGCATGCAAAACCGGAAAAGCCCCCATATGCTTTGCTAAGCAGGGTATCTGGGAGCTATTCTTTCAATTTGTTCCAGATTCCTATCCAGGGGAGGACACTTGAGGAATTCATATCGCAAGCGGTTGCAAAAATAGAGTCAAACATCGGCTCAAAGGTTTTGGAGAGAAGGAAGAACACTGACAAGGCATTTTTGGTTTACACTGAATTAAAGAACGGAAAAGAAATTTTGAACAAGGCAATCTTCATATTGCACGAGGACCAGATATACCAGATTCTGTTCACTGCCCCAAAGGAAGATTTCAGCAAAATAAATGAGATGTTCTGGAAGACAGCGAGGTCAATTCACTTCCACTGATTGAACGAAAAAGAGAATTCCCCTAATTCGTTTATCTTCTCTGGATTTTTTCCAGAAGAATGACCATAATCAAGGGCATAAGCAGAATGAATGCCCCGAGTGCGACAAAGGGTGTTAAAACATACATGCTGATTCCCTGTTCTTCAGCCCAGGAGAAAATTCCCTCTACACTTGAAGTAATAAGTGGCGACCTTAAAAAATAGCCAATGCCAAGTGCAATCAAAAAACCAGTTACCACAATAATGCCTGCAAAGGCCAGCTTAACAGGCAACTTCTGTTTCCTTGGCAGCTGTGTTGGCAGCCCCCTCTTTGCCTGCTCCAAGGCCTCTATTTCCCCCTGCAATTTCTCAACTACTATTTCAGCTTCTTCAAGCCTGCCTATTTCCCTCTCAATTTCTTTAACAAGCCTTTGTTTTTCTGCAGTCGGCGTCTGGGCTTCTTCCAGCCTTTTGTTCTTGACTACAACTATCTTTCTCTCCTCTTCAATTAGCTTAAGAGCTTCCCTGAGGCACTGGGTTTTGTATCCAATCAAAAAAGAGTAATCCTCTATTGTCTTGTTGGGCTTCCTCATCTGTTCATCTACCCTCTTGGTTTCCTTGATGAGGTCCATTACAATTGCATACCAGTCCCGCATGCTTCACAAATAGTTTAAACTATTATTTTATTCTTTCGGTAACCCCGAGTTTGTCGATTAAGTAGGTTTCGCCTTATAGAAAAAACTTACTTAAAAACTACATGCAGAAGTACTGGCCTAGGCCCACTTCTGCCTGAACTCAGCCCATTGGGAAAGGCAAGAAGGGTTAATTAGGCTGTCCTTGTGGATTTTTCTCTCACGTGCATTTGAATCATTGTTCTATCCTTTTTTTTGTCTGCAAGTATTTTGTTAATCTCAGCCAGAACTGTTCTTTTGAATTTATCGTATGGAAGGCCCCTGTTGTCCAAAAGCAGTTTTTTTACCCTTT
>JAFCFG010000013.1 GCA_017608725.1 Candidatus Iainarchaeum sp. | reverse complement strand
ACCAATGCCTCCAAGAATTTCTTCAAGGCCTCCAGCTGAATTATGTTCGCTGCTTCGGCAAGGAACAACACAATGATATACCATTTCACTAGGCTTCCTGCTAACGCGCTAACCTCTTTGCCGCCAATGGCAGCAGCAAGGTTTTGCTCGTCAATCCACTGGTCAACTCTGGTGCTCTGCAGTACTTTGATTACAATTTGTTTGATGATCTTTCCGACAAGCCATCCAATGAGGATTATGATTGCTGCTCCAACTAATGAAAGCAGTATTGGAATGCTGTCTACGACCATCTTTTCTCCTGCTGCTTGTAGTCCTGAAACCATATCCTCAAATGTTTTGCTAAGAATATCTGCTTCAACCATGAAATGAATCACCAAATAGGAAAAAGGCTTTGTTGTATTTAAACCTTCTGCATCAATTCGTCAATCGCCTTGTGTAAATCGTCCAAAGTCGAATTATTTGAGATAGTATAGGCTGCATTGTCCATTACAGCCTGCAAATCGAATTTTTCCAGGTTGTGCTTGTCCCTTGCAAAAAACCCTTCCCTGTTTTGAGGGTCAGACTTTGTTCTTCTCTCAAAGCGTTTTTCCGGGTCTGCCTTCACTGCAATTAGAAAAAATTTTTCTGAATTCCTTTTAAGGTACTCCAATTCCTCCAATGATTGCAGGCCGGAGAAAACAACTTTCTTCCAGTTCTTTTCCTTCACTGTTTCAATCACCCTCTTTGCAAGAACGTCGCTTCCATACTTTTTCCTCATCTCCACTCCGAGCAATGAGCGGTTCATCTTGCTGTCTGGCTTGCCTTGCCTTTGCAGTTCTGCTGCAAGCACCTCACTCAAAACAAGCTTGTGGAAACCGTATTTTTCTACGATGTAATCTGCAACAGCGTCCTTGCCAGAACGGGCCAAACCTGTTACTGCAATGGCAAACATTGAAAGAAAAAGTGCAGAGAAATAATTAATAATAGAATATAAAGGAGGGTAATAAAATTAAGAAAGAAAAGGGAAATATAAAAAAAGAAAGGGAAGGGAATTTACATTCCCATTCCACCCATGCCTCCAGGAGGCATTCCACTGCCTTGAGGCATTTCCGTGCCCTTGCCCTTGCTGCTTCCTGCAATGATGTCATCAATTCTCAGGACCATTTCTGCTACCTCTGCTCCAGAGGTAACTGCCTGGATTTTCACTGAAAGCGGCTCAATTACATTTGCTTCCTTCATATTACTTATCTTCTGCTTGAAGACATCCACGCCTATGTGCTTGCCGTCCTTTGCCTTGTGCTTTGCCCTGAGGTTAACAATGGTATCCAGAGGGTCCATTCCGGCAGTTTCGGCCAAAGTTCTGGGAATTTCCTCAAGGGTATCGGCAAAGGCTTCAATTGCAAGCTGCTCTTTGCCCCCGATTGTCTGGGCAAATTCCCTCAGTTTTACGGCAACCTCCTCTTCAATGCTGCCTCCACCGCTCACTATCTTTCCGTCTTTTAGGGCATCGGCAACGCTCATCAAAGCGTCGTGGACAGCTCTCTCAACCTCATCCACAATGTGCTCTGAACCGCCTCTTACAAGAACTGAAACGCTCTTTGGGTTCTTGCAGCCTTCAACGAAAACCATTTCGTCTCCTGCAATCTTTTTCTCTCCAACAACAGCTGCATTTCCCAAATCAGCTGCTGTTAAATCGTTTATTCTTGAAACAATCTTTCCCTGGGTTGCCCTTGCAAGTGCTTTCATGTCCGATTGCTTTACTCTCCTAACAGCAGCAATTCCCTCTTTTGCCAGGAAATGCTGTGCGAGGTCATCAATGCCCTTTTGGCATACAACGAAATTGGCTCCTGACTTCTTTATTGTTTCAACCATTTTCCTAAGCATTGCCTCTTCCTGGTCAACAAATGCCTGCAACTGGTCTGGGGAGGTAATCTCGATCTTTGCATCTGTTTCCGGGCTTTTTATTTCCAAGGCCACATCAAGCAATGCAATCTTTGCGTTTTTTACCTTCTTTGGCATTCCGCTGTGAACTATTTCCTTGTCAAGTATGATTCCCTGAATCAGCTCACTCTCTGTCAGGGCTGCGCCCTGCTTTTTCTCAACCTTTACATTGTCTATATCAATTGTAATCTTTCCCTCTGTTTCTTCTGCAACTGCACTGATTGCATCAACGATCAAATCAGAAAGGGCCTCTGCCGACTCAGCAACCTTGCCGGTCATTGATGTTAGTGCAATATTCCTCAGCGTTTTCTTATCCTTTGAGGAAACATTGTCAGCAGCAGCCAACATTACTTCCTTTGCCTTTGTTGCTGCTGCCCTGTAACCCTTGATTATAATGCTTGGATGAATCTCATCGTCCAAAAGCTTTTCAGCATTCTTCAGCAGGGTTCCGGCCAAAACAACTGCTGTTGTTGTGCCATCCCCAACTTCATCATCCTGGGTTTTTGCCACTTCAACCATCATTTTTCCAGCTGGATGGTCAATGGTCATCTCATCCAGGATGGTTGCGCCATCATTGCTTATGGTGACATCCCCAAGGTCATCAACTATCATCTTGTCCATTCCCTTGGGCCCGAGAGTGCTCTTGACTGCATTGGCAACAGCCTTTGCAATCAAAATATTAATTCTCTGGGCATCTCTGCCCCTCGTCCTTTTTGTTCCCTCTGTAAGGAAAACAACTGGTTGTTGTGCTGCTTCCGCCATAATTTAACATCCCTCCTTAAACTGCTTAGTTTTTCAATGAATTCAACAGAAAAAATAAGTAAAAAATTGATGGATATAAATGTTTAAAAAACAACATGTTCTGATGGATATAAGTGCCTATTTTTCCTGTGTATGCTATAACAGAATCTGCCCCTGAAAAGCCCTTAAAAACATTGTTTTCGCGGCTTTTTTCAGCATATTTTTATTTTAAGGAGTTTTTCTCCTGCTGGCACTAATTCTATTTTTTTCGCCTTTTTTTAGTTTGTAAAATTTCGCCAGGTCTGTTGGCAGTATTATTGCGAGGGAACCGCCTGTTGAGACTATCTGGCGGCAGAAACCAAACTGTTTTTTTGCTTCTTTGAGGGTCTTGTCAACGATGTTGCTGGTTGCAGATGTTTCTCCGCATTGGCTGCATTTGTATATTGGATTGTCTTTTAGTGTTATTGCTTTGTCAAACACTTCTATACTTGTCTTTGACAACTTGGCTGCTCCTTCGCAAACCGGGCACTTTATTTTTGTTTTGAAAACCATGTTTCAACCTCCTTTTTGCTTGATTCCCATAGCGCAACTACAATTATTTTCTTTTTGTCTCCTGCCTTCTGGACTGTAAAGAACTTGTTAGCAACCAAACCTATTGTTTCAAAGCAGCCCTCAGAGGATTTTTGATTTGCTCGGAGTGAAGGTTGAGTGAAATTGAAATTTTCCCAAAAAATAGGCTACCGCTTCCATTTTTAAAGCTTTTGACTCCCAATTGGAAAATCAACCCATAGGAGTGATGTAGATGAAATTGAGATTCCAGGAAGAAGAGGAAGGGACAGAGGAAGAAGCTCCTGAAGAAGAGGAAGCTCCTGAAGAAGAGGAAGCTCCTGAAGAAGAGGAAGCAGAGTAAAATTTTTCCTTCCTTTAATCAGGGCGTTTTGAAACAAGTGAACGCCCTTCAATCCTTTTTATTTTAAAAATAGAATCTGACAACTTCAACCACTGCGACTTTTGCCCCAAAAGGTCTTCTGGCACTTCAATCTTTTTTTATTTTAAAAACAGAATCTGACAAAGCCTTATAGGCCTTATTCTTCAAGTTTTTCTATTACAAGGCAAAACATGGCCTGAACCTGACAGCCAACTGCTTCACCCTATTCTTCAAGTTTTTCTATTACAAGGCCCTTGTCGCTTATTTTTACCGGATACAGTTCTTCGCTGTGGGCAGTGCCCCTCATCTTTATAACACTTAGAACCCTTTGGAAGGTAACAGCCTTTCTTAAACGGCCCATCATTATCAAGCCGTCAAAGAGAAAATCGATTGGGGCAAACTCAACCCTGTCAAAATCAGTTTTCATTTTCTCCGCTGTAACAAGTAAAGTAATGTTTTGCTTTGTAAGCATTTCAACGAAGTTAAGTATCTTTATCCTGAAATCTCTCACGTCAGTAGCAAGATACTCAAAGGGGCTGATTGAATCAATGGCAACCCTCTTCACCTCTGATTTTCTGACAGTACTTATCAACTCATCTGGAGCCATCTCATAGCCCCTTGCAACAGGCACCTTCATCAGCTTAATCAAGCCGTTTTTCTCAAGTGGTTCGAAATCCATTCCAAGGGTTCTGCCAATTTCCCTGACCTTTTCAACACTCTGCTCTGAGGTAACAAATACCCCGCTCTCCCCATACAGCCTTGCTCCATTGTAAATGAACTGCATTGCAAGAATGCTCTTGCCTGCTCCAGGTTCACCTGTCACAAGAATGCTGCTCTTCTGCTTGAAACCCTTTATTGAAAAAAGGCCATCCAAACCAGGAGTGCCGGTTTTTGTAATGTTTTCCTCCGGCATTTAAAAAACCCTAAAATAAAATAGTTTATCTTCTTTTAATTATTTATGCTCCAAAGGATTGGGCCATTTCTCCAAGAAAAGAACCTGCAGTTTGTTGAAAAGTTGGGAAAGGGCTACAGCAGCGAGATCTTCCTAGTGAAAAACGGAAGGGGAAAAAAATTCGTGTTGAAGGCAGAGAGGGAAAATTCCCCAAGGAACAAGATGGTTGAAAGGGAAACTCAGAATTTGGAAAAAGCAAACAGCATAGGCATTGGGCCAAAGCTTGCCGGCTTTGATTTAGTGAGAAGGATTATCCTGATGGAGTTTATTGAAGGAAAGACATTTGCAGAATGGCTTTTTTCAAACCCCTCAAAGGAAGAATTGAAGGCATTTATTGAAGAGCTGCTTGAACAGGCAAAAAAGCTTGACGAAATTGGCCTTGACCACGGCCAATTGGCTGGCAGGGGAAAGAACATTCTTGTAAGGAAAGGAAAACCAGTTATAATTGACTTTGAAAAGTCCTCATCCCAAAGAAAGTGCCATAACTTTTCAACAGTTGGGGCATTCCTGTTTAGGAACCCGCACAGCGCCATAGCTGCAAGAGTAAGGGAAATACTGGGAGAAGGAGCCGGGAAATTTATTTCCAAAATTCCTTAAAAAAATCCAAAATTCATTTAAAAAAAATTCAAAAAACCCCTACAAAAATTCAAATTCACTAAAAAAACTAAAAAATCCTTTAAAAATCCTTTAAAAAAAATCAAAAATTCCTTAAAAAAACCTAAAAAACTCAAATCCACTAAAAAATTCAAATCCACTAAAAAAATTCAAATCCACTAAAAAATTCAAATCCACTAAAAAATTCAAATCCACTAAAAAAAATTCAAAAAAATGATTTAAAAAGAAAATTTAAATGGAAATTAGGGAACCTTAAATGGAAATTAGGGGACTTTAAATGGAAATTAGGGAACCTTAAATGGAAATTAGGGAACCTTAAATGGAAATTAGGGGAACCTTACTTCCTGAATTTACGGTCCACTTCATTTATCAGAACATCGCAGGCTGCCTTTACTGCTTCCAATTGCTTGATTATCCTTTCCTTCTCCTTTTCGATGTCCTGGACTGTTTCGTATGGTTCAATAGCTTCCCTCAGCATGCCTCCGTCAACGTAAGCATAGGGGTGCTGGTTCATCTTCTTGGCAATTCTTTCAACCATTTTTCCAAGCCAGACATTCATCTCGTCCTTTACTTGGCCTTTGATCTGCTTTCCCTTGCCCAGATGCTTTCTCAGCATGTTGACAATGGTTGCCCTTGGAAAGGGCAGCTTTTCCTCTGACATCTCCTGGCCAGATTCCTCTATTCCCTCCATCTGCTCCTTGACATCTTTCTCCCCGCTGGATTCGCTTTGCTCTGTTGCCTGTTCTGTCTTCTTTTTTGCCATAATTCCCAACCTCACTGATTTTTTAAAATAAGACACTAAAATTAAGCAAATATCTTGTGCAACATTCAGATTTTAAAGCCTTACTATTAGAAATCAAAAAGCCGTTATTTTGGGGTTTTGAAGCAATTTAAAAGGATTTTTTTTGAGTGCCCCCACAACCAGGAAACGGCTATTAAAAAATTCTCAAGCGTTTTTTATTGATTCTCCCGTGAATTTTTTTGTTCGCTTGCAATAGGGCAAGTTTCCCTTAGAGCTGTGAAAGCTTGTGCATCAGAATTCACATTCGAGTTTTTTTATCAAATGCTTTAGGTTTTCCAAGGCCATTTGTTTCATTAAGAGGGCAAACTTTTTGTCATCCCTTTTTTCGCTTAGCTTTGTTAGTTTCATGTATTGGTCTGAAAAGCCTATGGGTATTTTTATTAGAGGAAAATTGTTCTGGGTTAGAGCTTTTAGAAATATGGCCCTTGCCGTTCTGCTGTTTCCATCAATGAATGGGTGGATGCGCTGGAATTCGTTGTGCAGAAAGGCGGCTCGCTCAACTATTTGAGCAGCTTTTTTCTTTTCCTTGACATTTGCGTTCTTGAAAAAATCCTTTAATAGCCAGGGGAGTTCTTTCCAGTCAGCTGTCTTAAAACCGGGGTTGCCTTTTATCCTGACGTTTTCTGTCCTAAATTGACCTGCACCTGTAGCCAAAGAATTCATTGCAGTTCTGTGAAATTCAAGAATTGATTCTTGCGTGGTTGCACTGCCTGAAAAAATAAAGCCGTCAAGCGCTTTTTTGTAATCAAGCACTTGCTGCGCGTCTTTGAACGGCTTTGAGGCAGGGGCAATGTTTTGCCTGATTATCCTTTCGGTTTCAGACAAGGTAAGCGTATTACCTTCAAGAGAAAGACTGACATGAATGAAGCCTATTTCGTCAAAGGCAAGTTTTTCTTTTTCAAGGCTTTTGTATAAGGAAAACTGTTTTTCAAGCTTTGAATTAACAAAACCTTCGTCCAAACAATCCACCAGAGAAGGGCATTTGACCTTTGTTTTGCCAAAAAAGTATTCTGCAAGCAATTGGGTAAATTGCGATGGCACAATTTTGCACGAAAAGGGCTTTCTTGACTCAACAATAGCAAAGCCGTTTCTGGAAAGGGGGCCAACAATTCTCCTGACTGTTTTTGCATCAAAAGGCAAGCCATTTATTTGACCCTTCTCCAAGCCCATTTTGATGAACCCAGCGCTTTTCACCGAAACAACTTTATTGTAATCAATCCCGTTTTTAAAGCAAAAGTAAACCAGGCTAAGGAGCGTGCGCGCCTTTTTTGTTTTTGAAACAGTGAAAGTTTCTTTCTTTTTCACAACCAATCCGCCGGCTTTTAGTTCAAGGAGAAGATTATATGCTGCGTTGTAAGAAGTCTGGGCCCTGCCTATCTTTTTGACAATGCCTGCGCAGGAAAGCCCAGGATAAAGGCCAACAGTCAAAAAAACATCCAACCTTGAAACCATACCCAAATTATATCTAAAAAGCTTTAAGAATCTATCTATAAAGGCGTTAAGATTAATAGTTTATTAATTTTTAGTCCTTTATAGCCTTAGCCCGGAAACAAGAAGCCTTTTAAACCAATTGGTATATACAGGTATATACTATGATGAAGTGTTTTAACATTGAGGAAGTCATTGAAAAAGAGGTTGTGCCCTTTGGAAATGGAAGCATTGTTTATACCCCAAAAAAGTGGATTGGGAGAAAGGTAGCTGTTGTATTGCAGCAACAGCTAATTGATGTAAAAGGCGAAACATTGGAAATCTTGAAACCGCACTTGGATTTAGTTGAAGGTGCTTTTCTTTTCGGAAGCTTTGCAAGAGAAGAGCATACAAGGGAATCAGACCTTGACGTCCTTGTTATTACAAGCAAAAGGATTGCGATAAAAAGAGCTGGGAAAATGGATATTCTTGCAAAGACAAAAGAAGAATTTTTGCAAGAGCTTAAAAAAGACAAAACGCTTTTCTTGCACCAAATTCTAAGCGAAGCCAAGCCAATTTTTAATGAGAACCTGCTGAAAGAGTTAAAGGAAAGGCAGGGCAAACCTGACTACAATCAGTTTTTGGATGATACAATTGGCGCTTTCAAAAGCGTGCAAGAGCTGCTGCAGGCAAGCAAAAAACAAGGCTTGGAATACTTGGATTCAAACGCAATAATTTACTCTTTAATGCTTAGAATCAGGGGCCTGCTAACAGCCCAGGGCCTGGCAAAAAAGCAGCCTTACTCAAACCAAAAAATGGAAAACCGGCTAAAAGCACATGGCTTTAGTGAAAAAGCGATAAAAGACTTCGGGACTGTTTACAGGGCTGAGAGGGACAACAAGAAGACAAGCGTAAAGATAAGGCTGGATGAAGCAGAAAAGCTTTTTGAGGCAGCAAAACTTGAATTCCTGAAAACTGAGAAAATGGTGAAAGGTTGAATGAGCAGGAGTAAATACAAGAAAGCAATTAAGTCATTGGACAAGCGCATTGCAGAACACAGGGAAAAGCAGCGGACAGCAAAAGGCCCCGAAATCTTCCATTACTGGGAAAAGGAAATCCAAAAATTCGAAAAAGAAAAAAAGAAAAAGCAAAAATGGCTGTAAGAAGGATATCACCGAATGCAATTCTTTTGGGTCCTGCGCTTGATAAAAGCCTATAAAAAGCAGTCCGGGCATAATATTTATTGTCCGGGTATGTGGAGCTGACGATGACACTGACAGCCTTTTAAAAGGGGCTGGCGAAAAATGTGAAAACGTTCTTTGCCAGCTTTCTTTTGAAGAAAGCTGAATGAAGAGAGATGGGCGGACTGAACCGGACAAAAAAAATCAAAAAATTAAATTAGTTTTGGAGCAGAAAACAACACCACAATCTTCAATAAAAAGAAAAAAACACCGGTTTGGTATGAATGTTATAAAAACCCCGAAATAGTAAATTCTAACCACCGGTTTGGTATGAATGTTATAAAAACCCCGAAATAGTAAATTCTAACCACCGGTTTGGTATGAATGTTATAAAAACCCCGAAATAGTAAATTCTAACCAAAAAAAGTTACACCACCAAAAACTTAAAAAAAAATCGGACAAATGTTCTTTTTTGGGTGGTAAACACGGGCAAAAACCAGGAAATAGAAAAGCTTAACCTGCAGGCAACAAACCATGCAAGCAAACTCAACAAGGTTTTGGGGGAAACCAGAAAAGCAATCGTTGGGCAAGAAGACATACTCAAAAAGCTTGTGATTGCTCTCATTGCAGACGGCCACGTTCTGCTGGAGGGGGTTCCAGGCCTAGCAAAAACACTTATGGTAAAAACCCTGTCCGAAACAATCAACGCAAGCTTTTGCAGAATCCAATTTACGCCAGACCTTTTGCCGGCAGACATAATAGGGACAAAAATATACAACCAAACCAAAGCAACATTCTCAACACAGAAAGGGCCAGTCTTCCACAACCTGATTCTTGCAGACGAAATAAACAGGGCGCCGCCAAAAGTCCAGTCTGCCCTGCTTGAAGCAATGCAGGAAAGGCAGGTTAGTATTCACGGCGAAACATTTCAGCTGCAAAGGCCATTCCTTGTTCTTGCAACACAGAACCCAATAGAAACAGAGGGCACTTACAGGCTGCCAGAAGCCCAGGTTGACAGGTTTGCATTCAAGCTGCTAATAGACTACCCGAACAAAAAAGAAGAGGAAGAAATAATCCAAAGGTATACAAAAAAAGTTGAGCCAAAGCTAAAGCCCGCAATGAACGCCAGCGAAGTAACAAAAATACAGCAGTTCAACCGAAGCATTTACGCTGATGAAAAAATAGAAAGCTATGTCGCAGAAATAGTTGATGCAACACGACACCCTGAAGAATACGGCTTGGAAATGAACGGCCTAATAGAATACGGGGCTTCGCCAAGGGCATCAATATGGCTAGTTCTATCAGGAAAAGCAAACGCGTTGCTTGACGGCAGAGGCTATGTTCTGCCAGAAGACATAAAAGCAATTGCACCAGATGTCCTGAGGCACAGGATAATGCTCACCTACGAAGCCGAAGCAGAAGGCATAACCTCTGACAAAATAATCCAAGAGGTTCTCTCAAAAATAAGGGCACCCTAAAAGGTGAGGCCGATGCCCAAGGTCAAGGAAATTCTAAGGAAAGTGAAAAAACTTGAGCTAAAAACAAGCATGCCTGTAGAAGGCCTTATTTCAGGAAGCTATCACTCAGTGTTCAAGGGCAGGGGCATAGAGTTCTCAGAGGTAAGGGAATACATTCCAGGAGATGACATAAGGTCAATAGACTGGAACGTTACAGCAAGATTCAACCAGCCCTTTGTAAAAGAATTCACAGAGGAAAGAGACCTTAACGTATACATAGTTTTTGATGTTTCCGGAAGCGGCGAGTTTGGCAAAGAAAAAAGCAAAAAGGAAACAGGCTTTGAAATAGCTGCCTCAATAATGTTTGCGGCAATAAAAAACAATGACAACATTGGCCTGTGTTTGTTCACGGACAAAATCGAAAAGTTTGTGAAGCCAAGAAAGGGAAGAAAACACGTTCTGAAGCTGCTAAGGGACCTGATATACTATTCGCCTGAAAGCAGAAAAACAGATATTGGCTATGCCCTGGCACAGCTAAACAACATCATCAAAAAAAGAAGCATCCTATTCATAATATCAGACTGCATATCCAAAGACTTTGAAAAGCCACTAAAGCATCTCAAAAGAAAACATGACCCAATACTGGTAAGCCTGTCTGATCCAGTAGAAGAGCAGATTCCGGATGCAGGCTATGTCTTTTTGGAGGACGAGGAAACAGGCGAACAGTTAATGGTTAACACATCAGACGAAAAATTTAGGGAAACCTACAAAAGCAAAGTAAAAGAAAAAAATAATGCATTGTTTAAAAAACTGAAAAAAATCAAGGTTGACTTTATAAAGGTTCACACAGGAGAGCCCTTTTACATTCCACTGAGAAAATTCTTTGCCTTGAGGGAAAAAAGGAGGGCTGCCCAATGCCCCTGAACTTTGGAGAACCCATGCTGTTGCTCCTCCTGTTGATTGTTCCCATTGCAGTGCTTCTCTACAGGGCGCACCAGCACAAAAAGAAAAAAGCTGCTTTGAAATTCAGTTCCCTTGGGATAATAAAACAGGCCTCGGCAAAAAAAACATTCCTGAGAATGCACTTGCCATTCATCCTCATGGCAGCAACCGCAACCTTAACCATAATTGGGCTTGCAGACCCAAGAATCCCCCTGCTGACAGAAAAAGAAGGTGTAAACGCAGTGCTTGTCATAGATGATTCAGGCCAGCAACCCTGATAAACAGCTTGCAGCCAAAAGACAACATTGGGATAGTCATCTTTGAATCAGGGGCAACAACAGCAGCCTATCTCACGCCATTCAAGCAAAAAGCGCTTGAGAAACTCAACGCCATACAGCAAAAAGACGGCAGAACAGCAATAGGCGATGGTTTAGGCCTTGCCATAGACATGGCAACGTCAATTCCAAACAAAAGAAAGGTTGTAATTCTTCTAAGCGATGGCGTCAACAATGCAGGGGTTATCAGCCCAAAAGAGGCAATAGAATTCGCAAAAACAAACAACATTCAGGTCCATACAGTGGGCCTTGGCTCAGAGGAACCTGTTGTTTTAGGTTATGACTTTTTTGGCAGGCCCCAGTATGCAGAGCTTGACGAGCAAACACTTAAAATAATTGCAAGTGAAACAGGGGGCAGTTACTACAAGTCAGTTAATGAAAACACTTTAAATGAAATATACAAGAGCATTGGGGAAAACATTGAAAGGGAATGGGAAGACACAAGCATAAAAGAATGGTTCTTTGCAATGGCACTAGCAGTGCTGCTTGCCAACATTTACCTTATATACGGGAAATTCAGGGTGGTGGTGTGAATGGAAAAAACTGGGAAAAAAATTATTGTACTAGCAGCCCTTTTTCTCTTGCTCTTCACACAAAGTGCATTGGCAGGACAGTTAGCTGTAAAAAAACAACTTGACAAACAAGACATAAAAACAGGGGACGAGGTCAATGTGTTGCTTGACTTTGAAAACCCGTTTGGAAGGGAACTGCCAATAAAAATCGTTGACAAAACCGTGTTCGGCAACAACGGCTTTGATATACAGTGCGCTGAAAAAACTTTGCCAGCAGACAAAAAAACAGTCCTGCAATACGGCCCAATAACCCCCTTTGCAGGTGGGGCATATGATTTGGAGGCAGCAGAAATAACCTACACCAACCCAGAAACAGGCAAAGAAGAAACGGTGAAATCCAACACCCTTTCAGTAGAAGTGGCTGAGTCCCAAGCACAGCAGGGGCAAGCACAAGGCATAACAACAATATACCAATGCAATGGCACAAGCATACAAAGCATGTCCTATTCTTCTTCCGGCAGCTCAGTCAACATACAAACAGGCTTTAACAGCCAGCAAAACACGCAAGGAAACCGGTCGGCGCAGGACAGGGTCCAAAACAACCAGCTTAACCAGAACACAGGGGCAATCAAACAACAAATACAAAAACAAGCCGAAGAACAAAGGCAAATTGAACAGGAGTTCCAAAAAAAACTTGAAGAAAACAAAGAATTCCAGCAAAAGCAGGAAGAGCTTGCCAAGTCAGGCTATACCCGAAAACAAGCCAGCGTTAATGCCACTGACGCAAACACAGGAAGCTTTGAAGCATTGTACCAAACGCCTGACGGAAAGACAGCAACAATAAAGGGCAGAATGGAAAACGGTGAAATGAAGGAAATAATGACGCAAACCTCAGAAGACAGGGAAAAAATGCTGCAAGCCCTGAACAAAAACACGCAGTACCAGCAGTACAGGAAACAGCTTGAAAGCCAAGGGTTCAAACAAGGGGAAACAACATTCAACCAGATTACACAAAACCAAACAACCATAGAAACGACATTCAAAAACCCACAAGGCCAGGAAAAGAAAATAACAGCCGACTATGTAGATGGGGCTATAAGAAACGTTTCACTTGAAGAGAACAAAAAAAGGCCTGAAACAAACACCCTGTGGCTTTTGCCCATAGCAGCAGTAGCTGCTTTTCTGGCATGGCTGGCTTACAGGAAGTTTTTCAAGAAACGAAAAAAGCAGGCGGTGAAAGAACAGGCGCAGGAACAGAAAAAGCGGGTTGACTTTGCCAAAGAAACAAAAAAAATGCTTTCACTGGCAGAAAAACTCTTCCAAAAAGGAAGAAAAAAAGACGCCTATGAAAAGGTTTCACAGGCAATAAGATACTACTTCCAATGCAAGCACGGCATAGACAAAGAGACAACAAACACAGAGCTTCTCAAACAACTGAAGGAACAAAAAGCAGAAAACCTCGAAAAAATCAAAAAATGCCTAAACCTGTGCTCGAAAGTAGAATTTGCAAAACACCACGCAAAAAAGAAAGAATTCGCGGATTTAATGGAGGGCACTAGCAAACTCTTATTCAAAGAATCAAGCCAAGAACCCAGCCTCCGGAAATAAACAACATGCTTTCGGAATTACATTGGCGGCTACGCAGCAGCACACTACTGGAATTTCATTCCGGCTTTTTTGGCGGGTCGCCGAACCGTGCATTGTACTCTAGTAATTTTACCCCTTTTTTTGTGAGCATGAATCCGCCGTAGATTATTCCCTTATACCTCTCGCCGGTTTCTTTGTATAATGCTTTTACAGTGGCTTCGTTGATTTTGTGGGCTTGTTTTTGCAGTTATTTGGGTGTATGTTCCCCTTGCAAACTCTTTGTCGTATCCCAGCTGCAGGTAGAATGCCGAGTATTCTCCCCTGCTCCAGCTGAACGCGTAGTTCTTGTTCACGGGCTGTTCCAGGCATTGCAGTTTCGGGCTTTCGGGCTGCTTTATTGTGAACGACTGCACGCTGCTTTCTGTTTTCTCTGCTCCGTTGTAGCCAACCACTTTCCAGTGCAGTATCTTGTCTTCGTCCCTTGTTTCAAGAGATAGCAATTGCATGAAATACCTGCTAATGGGCAGTTCGTTTGCTCTTATTGCGCCTCCAATGGCCAAGTATTTTCCCGCTGAGAACTCTGCGTCCTGTGAAACGTAGAGCCTGTAGTAGCTGAAGCCTGTGCCTTCCCATTTGAAGGCTGTTTGTTCGATGATTTCCTCTTTGTCAGCCGGCTCCAAAAGCTTTATTTCTGGTTCCTGGTCTGCAATTTTTTCTGCTTTTCCTTCCTGCGTTACAACCCAGGTTTCTCTGCCCAGCTCAACAACCCAGTAAGGATTGAAAGGTGAAGCAGAGTGCCTGCCGGGCTGCCAGGAAAGCAATGCTTTTGTGTCCCTGGCATTGGGCCATTTTTTGTTTTGCTCCCAGCTAGCCCTCCTCGCGAGGTAGATTGCCTGGCTTTCTGTTACTGGCAGGTAGTTCACAGGCTCTTCTGTCCAGGAAGCCTGCCTGAAGTGCCCGTCGCCCGCGTCAAGCATTATCACGCCTGTCGTGCTCGGCCTGTATCTTGTCAGCCATTGCAGCAAGCCTGGCCAGCGCTCGAGCAAGTGCTGCCATCTCTCCTCAATTTTGTTGAACGGAATCAGGTAGTATTCTGAGTTGTTGTCAAGCCTTTTCACCAGAACAGGTTCGCCTGCCAGCGCGCTGTCGAATGCAGCAACCGCTTCAGCGTCCGCAAGCAGGTGCCTGTCAACAATGTCCCTCCAGCCCTCTTTCCCAACACCAGTGCCTGTTAAATCGCTGCCCATCGCAGTCATCAAAGGCTCTGCCTCTGCTCCCCCGGCCTTTGTTTCAGCACCCACAAACTCCAAATTACCCAAGTCTGAAACGGGTTGCGCAATCTCTGTCTTTGCCCTACTTTCAGTCTCCATTCCCTCAGGCAGACCCTCCGGAGGAATAGCAGGCGGCTCCGCAACCTGCAAGTATTTGCCGCTGTACAAATCGCTCGTGCTCATTGGCCGGAAGTATACTGCGTTTGCATCTGCTGCCGTAACATAAACATGCTTTCCTATGCCGCCTGCTGCAGGGTCAGTCAGCCAGAAACCAAACATTGTAATGTCTGCTGTTTGCCATGGGTCGCCGTACGGGTCCGGAACAGGGTTACCGCTTGCAGCAAAACCATTCAAAACAACCCAATGATTATAATCCCCGTATATTGGCAGTGCTGCTGGAGTGTTCGGCTCTGCCACTAATTCAACTGGCTGCACCCACCAGGCCTCCTGCGGAACAGGCCAGGCCATCCAGTGTGCTATCTCCCTCATATACTCGGTTACGTTGTCATGCGTGTCAACCGTGTAGTTGTAACCCTGATAAGGATTGCCGTCTTCAAGAGAATCGTACATATCAAAGGAATTACTGACAATCAAATCATACGGGTCAAAATGACCCAGCACTGCATCCATTGCATCAGCATCAAGCTCAAGGATTCCAGCGTTCTCCGGCAGCTTGAACAGCAGGCCGTACGAGTAAAGCTCGTCCTGGTTGAGGTCAGGCTGGCCGGCAGCAAGCCTCACATAGTCAAGAATCATTTCCGCTGCAGCAGCACCGCTGTAGTACGGTTGTTCCTTTTCGTATGCCGGCATTTCCGTGAGGTGCAGTATTCCGCCCGGCGTAGAAGTCTCAAACAACCAGTCCAGAACTTTGCCAACGAACTGTTCCCTGGCTATTTCCTCCAAAGCACTCAACGCAACAGCACTGAAAACAGTTTTCGAGTTAGTGTCAAGGCTATGCGAATAAGTCATCACCACCCTGTCCCCGATGTACCCAAGAGGCTCCCCTGTTTCCACTCCTGTAAGAGTGTCAAAAAACGGCGCCATGTTCCCATCAAAACCAACTGGTGGGGTTGAACTCATGAAACTGCTCTTAGCAAACTCTATTGCAGTGCCATTCGCGTCACCCGCCGGCTCGGTTTCCCAGCTCGCGTGCGCTACCTGCCGCATCAGCTCATCTGCAACGTGTTCCGAGGCAATGTCACTGCCGCTTAACAGTATTCTTCCGCCGGCGTTTGCATAGCCGACAAGCAACTGCGAGTCGTTTGCGTCAACGCTTTCACCAAACCTGTTTCCCGTTGCCCATATCACAGCATCGAATTTCTGCAAATAACTCAGGGTTGGGGCGCCGTGCAGCGATTTTTTCCACAATTGCGTGCACTCGCGCTCTTGTTCCAGCTCTTCCATCCACTGGAACCCGTTCTGGTCAAGAGTAAAGCCAGTGTCGCCAGCAACAAGCAGAATGTTTTTGCCATCGCACTGCGCAGGCATTTCACGAACAGCGAACTCAAAAATCGGGCCCGGCGCCTGGTTTCCATAGCCGTCCGTTACAACAGGGTGCAGCAGATACCTGCCTGTTTCGCCTGTTTCAGCGAATGCAGTGCTCCATTCGCTGTTGCGGTCAAAGCCTGTTTGCGCTAATTCCAGCAGATAATTGCTGCCCCCGATCATTTGCACTTCCACTTTCACTTGCGCGACACCTGTCTCGTCAGAGGCAATTACCTGTATTGGGTTGAACTGGTTCTGCACCACATCGCCCGAGAAGTTAACTGCAATTATTGCCGGAGGCGTTGTGTCAACAACGTTAAAGCCCTCTTCTATTTGCGTGCTGTTCCCGTTGTACTGCACGTCAAAGCGCAGAGTATAGGGTCTTGGTGTTGCATCCGCCTTCCAGTTAAAAGGGTACTGCCTTGCTGTTCCTGCTTCAACAGTGTTGCCGTCAAAGAAAATCTGGCCAACTGCTTCGTTTCCGTCCAAAACGCTTCCAAAGAACAGCGGCTGCGCGTCCAGGTCAGTGATGTTTGCAAATTCAATCGTTCCTGTGAGGTTGCCGCCTGCCTCAATGCTTGCCGGAATGATTAGGTTTTGTGCTTGGCAGTTTGCCGGGAAAAACACTGTTGCCTGCTGTTCGCTTGAAACGTTTCTGTCCTCAAAATACAAGATTCCCGTTACAGCGTAATTTGCATCAGGCAAATCAACCAAGGCATTCAAGTTGATTTCTGTTGTCTGGCCTATCGGCACCTGCATTGCCTGGCTTGCCACGACCTTGAATATGTTTTTCTCCTCGTCTGCAAACCTTATTTCCGCGATAACGCTTTCATCCAAATAGCCGTTGTTTGTAACATTCAGAGAGAACGCAGCGCTTGTTCCCTGCTCTATCCGGCCAGGAACTGCAAGGGAATTGATCTGCAGCATGTCTCCCGGCACCGTCACTTTCACGCTCTTCTCCGCTGTCGCAGCCCTAACATCTGCCGGCGCTACCCCGCTCGAGGCAACACCCTCCCTGAAAACCGTTGCCCTCACAGTAAAGTCACCTGTCCTCTCAGGCATCCAGCCATAGTCAAACGAAAGCATTGAGTCCGGATGGTATTCTTTTGGCCCTTCAAAGTGCCTGTCCACTACATCCCCAAACTCGTTCAACACGATGAATTCAACTATTGTGTCAACAGTATCCAGGCTCTGGCCTTCAACGCTTTGCTCTGCTGCTCCAGCATGCCAGACGCTGAAATTGCCGGTTGTCTTCTTGTTTATGGTGCCAGGGCCGCTGAAAGTGAACTCTGACTCGGCAAAGTTCACATCCACACCCCTGTTATCATCAGGCGGTTCCCAAGCATTCTGGTCAGGAGACAAATCCACGTTTGAATCCATTCCTGAGAGGTCAAGCAGACCCCAGCCATACACAGCGTCCTCGCCTTCCACGCCAAGGTCAAGCGCTGTCTGCTCCAAAAGCCCCCTTACTTCCTGCGGCGAGTAGCCAGCATGCTGCTGCAGTAGCAGTGCAGCAGCGCCGGATGCGAAAGGCGCTGACATGCTTGTACCGCTCTTTGCCTCAGTGCCTCCCGGAACACTTGAAACTATTCCAACTCCGGGCGCTGTCAAATCCGGCTTTATCTCACTTCCAATTACGCTGCTGCCTGAAAAGCACGCTGCAGTGTTCCCAAAGTCAACCGCGCCAACCGTAATCGCTTCAGCAGTGTTCCCAGGCATTGTAACGCCGACAAAACCACTGCAGCTGCTGCCGCTGCAGCTGCTGCCGCAGTTTCCTGCAGCAGCAACAACCACAACGCCATGGGCAATCGCGTCCCTCACAGCTTGGTTCAAAGGCGTGTCTGTTTCAGCAATCGGTGCGCCCAAACTCAGGTTGATTACACCTGCTCCCTGCTCTATCGCCCAGTTTATTCCAGCAATAACACTTGAAGCAGTTCCGCTCCCCGAATCATTCAGAACTTTCCCATTCAACAGCATTGCCTCAGGCGCAACTCCCTGCACTACTCCACTGCCCGCAATTATGCCGGCAACATGCGTTCCATGCCCGAAAACATCTGCTTCCGTTCCACTAGTTGAAAAGTTTTCAGCCGCAACCACCTTTCCCTGCAGCGCTGGATGCGTTCCATCAATGCCGGTATCAAGCACAGCAACCTTTATTCCTTTACCCTTCAAGCCAAGGTCCCAAGCGTAATCCGCATTAATCTGCTCCCAAGGCTCTTCCAATGCTGTTACCTCAAAGTCCGGCCAGACCTGTATTACCGCGCTGTCAGCAGCGATTTCCTCAATTTTAGCCAAAGGCAATTCCGCAACAATTGTCTTTCCTGCTGCAAATTTCCCCTTTAACGTTCCGCCCTTAGCCTTAACTCTCCCGGCAACAGTGTTCAGCTTGTTTTTATTCTCGATGCTCAGCAAAACCTTCACTTTCCCATCACTTACCCTAACAGCCTTTTCAAGAGGCGCCTCGGCAAGCGGCGCTCCCCCTATTTCTCTAACAACACCAGTGCCAAGCGGTGTGGCTTTCGCTTCATCAATAACCTGCAAAAGCTCAGGCCGGATTTTCTGCCTTGCTGACGCTTTATCCAAAGGCTTGGGTTCTGATGCAAATACAGCGGCAAATAACAGCAGAACGAAAAACGCCAGCAAGATGGTTTTCTTGTTCATCTTTTCACCCTCACAACGTAGGTGTCTGCAATCTTGTCTGAAAACCTTTGGCGGTCTTTTCCAAAGAAAAGAAGAAGTGCTTCGCCTAAAAAAAGTACGGCTATTGCGGGGTGGGCTTTGCTGAAATTCCTGAACAGCGTGTCCCAGTACGTTTGTTCAGCGCCATCGGCCTTTCTAACCTTGAGGTCGACAAGCTTTTTTCCCACTGTCCAGCTGTACCTGCCCCCAAGGTAAGCCCAATAGCCAAGAGCAAAGAACAGCCTAAACAAATTAGACACAGTTTGGAGAACAAACCCCAATTCGTTTGGCGTGTAAGGGCTCTCAGGGGATATGAACGGGCATCGTCCGAACACCCGTATTGCGGATATGAAAATTATGTTTGACAGGATAAAAACTATGGCAAAATCAATCAGAAACGCAACAACCCGCCTTCCCATGGGTGCAGGAACTAGTTGTGGGCTTAACTTAATTGCTCTGGCTCGCTTTTCAAAGTAGTTAAAAAGAAGAGTGAAAAATACTGGGTACAATACTATATCCAGAATTGTTGACGCCACATATACATTTTCAGGCATTACCATGCCAAAATAATGCGGGTTCAGTCTTATAGGCCACTTGGCAACCCAAAATACCGCCGTAACCAAAAGATTGAAAATAAACGCCTTGATCACAGTTCTGCGGGCAGGTATTTTTTTGTAGAACCGACCAAACAACGCCCAAACAAGAACCTCCACTGCCATAACTACAGCACTAACAAAAGCAAGCGCCAGCATGGGCCCAAAATCAGCAATAGTATAATCCTTTAAGGCAACTAACACCCAATCAGGCCTGATAACCATAATAAGGTGGCTTATAACAAAATCAGCCAAAAAGAGCAGGAAAGCTGCCTTCAATGCACTCTTCCAGTAAGTTTCCTCAGTCATCTTTACTCCTCTTCAGATTCATAATACTTCAAGTTTTTTTCAAATGGCTTCAACTGCTTTTTTAATTGCGTTATTTCTTTCTTATTCAGGCCGTATAATTTGATTATGCTTTCCGCAAAGTAGGCAACTCGTGCTCCATCTTTGTTGTATATTGTCGTATTTAAGGCTCCGAAGCCCATCAAGTTGTGCTCTTTGAACCACTCTGTAAATTCCTTGTTAATCTCTTCTTTCAAAAAATATTGGTTAGCGAGATAGCCTCCCCCTTTTTCTTTTTTACCTTTTTTTACAAGTTTTGCTTTTTTAAGCAATTTTGGGCTTATGAAAAGCTCTGGATAAGCTTCGCCCTCTTCAATAGTATCGGGCGGGCCATAGAACTCCATCTCAAAGGTTGTGCCCCCTTTCTTAATGCAAAATTGCATTAGAGGACTTACTATTTCCATACTAGCTACCAATTCCCCCAGTGTTGAAATTTCTAGGTTCATTTAATCCTCCCCTAAGGCATAGCGCATACTAATGCTGCTCCTGGTCCAGTAAAAAATGCTGCGATTGTGCATTTTCCTACTAACCATATACCATAAATAATCACTGCCGCACTAAGACCCAGTATTGCCCCTTCTACGGGGGCAATAGTCAAACTTTTATATGGGTCGTAGTTTGTTATTGTTGGCCAGCCGTTTTGCACTTGGTTTTTATTTATAGTTTCTTCGATTATTTCGTCTGGCACCCACATCGGGTATCCTGCCCCCGGTCTCCTTATATAATCTTTGGGTTCTTTTTCGCATCCTTCATCCGCTTCACATCTCCCTGTGTGCGGTTCATAAAAAAGAGTGCATTCTTTTCCTCCCTTTTGGTATTTTGCTATGTGGCCATTATATTTTTCTACGCCCCCAAAGTATATCTTATTATTTATATGATTTATTATATTCCCCCGAGCAAGCCCAAATTTCTCAAGGCACCAGCTGGGAATATGCGGCGGTTTATTAAGTGGGCCCAAACCGGGTTCGGTATATGTTGTTCTCACAAACTGGCTTCCATCAAACCAGAAAGGCCTGCTAAATGGCCCAAAAATTTTTGGGCTTAGTATGACGGCTGTGTTCATCATACATTTTGCGTCCATGCAATCCATTGCTGTTGGAGTCGTATTTATATTGTCTATTAGTGCGTCTGTTGCCACCCATATTTGATTTTCTTGGCATTCTGTTGGCCAGCTACCCGTTCGTTGATATCCTTCTATGCAGGGGTCATTCATTGTCGGCGTTGCTGCCTGTTGTCTGTTGAACGTGCTTGCGTCTGTGTTTATTTTTCCTTTTATCACTGCCCCTTTTTCTGTGAACTCTTGTCTGGTTATGGTCGCTGTTTCTATTTCGAAGTTTTCAAGTGTCAGCACTTCTTCGTTTTCAGCAGCAGTTGCTGTCGGTTGAATTCCACTGGTTGTTAGAATGAATTCTTTTAACAGGTAAGAAGAGTTCACTGTTGTCTGCGTGCTTGCCGTAAAGTCCTCGTAATCGAGTTCTGGTGCTTCTTTTATTGAAACAAAAATGCTTATGTTATGCGTTCCATAGTTTATGCCTTTGTAGTAGTGTGCTCCGCTTGCGTTTGTTGTAGCTGTCTGCTTTCCATCAATTTGAATGTATGCGTTTGCAATCGGAGAGCCATCTGGTGAAAGAAGTCTTACAACCAAGTCGCCTTTCTGTTCGCAAACGATGTTTTGGCTTCCAGTACCTACAACGCTTCTACTTCCGCACCTCTGGCCTTCGCTTTCCACTTCAATAGTGTTTGTTCCCGGCGGTGTCGCTATTGTTGCTCTTCCTGTTGGCCCTGTTGTTGCGCTTGCTTGGCCGTTTACGTATACTGTTGCTCCTGGCACTGGTAATTGGTCTGTTCCCATTACTTCTACAACTGTTTTTGGCTTTTCTTTTACTGTAATGCTTGTTTCTGTACTGGCGTTTTTGTATCCTTCTTTGAATGTGATTGCCATGAATTTTTGAACGCCCTCCCCTGCTGCTGTCATCGAGTAAGTTGAGTTTCCGCTTGAGTCTGTGTTTGGAGCGGTTGCAGTGCTTCCATCCTGGAGGATGAGACCGATGAATGCGCCCTGCACGTTGTTTGCTGCGTTGTCTTTCACGTTGAAGCTGAATTGTATTTGTTCTTCCTGCTGGTATTCTGTTCTGTTGGCATTCATGCTTATGTGGAGCTGGTTGTCTGGGTTTGCTTCAGGGCAGAGGAAGAAGTAGGTGTCTGTGTCGTCTTCTTTTTCAAAGAAGTTGTATCTTTCCTCGCACAGCGCTCCTTCTGTTGATATTGCTCTTGTGTCGAGTGCCTTGCCTGAACCTGAGGAAATATCAAGTATTTTTGTGAACTGTAAGTTTCCTGAACTGTTTGTCTGGCCTCCGAACTGCCAGCCCTGGCCGTCCCTCAAATCGTATTGCACTGTCGCATTCGGTTTTCCGTTTCTCCACAGATCAAACACGTAAACGTTCCAGTTCGCTTTCATGCCATTGCTGCAGTAGTAGTCGCTTATCCCGTCTCTGGTGTCCCAGCCGCATGATATCCTGCAGTCTTCTTTCATTTCCTCGCGCCTGTCGCACGAATCATACCAGTACAAGTCATCGTTATAGCACTTGTAGTAGGAGTGGCTTGTGCATGTCACGCAGTGGTTGCTTCTGCATGCCTGGCCTGCTGAGCAGTGGCTGTCGTTGTCGCACTTTATTGTTATGTATTTGCTGAAGTAATAATTCGTTCCGTCTAGGTAGTCATGCAGCCTGAACTTGAGCCTCCACTGGCCAGTGTGAGTTGTCAGGTAAATCCAGAACTGGTTGCACAGGTATGCCCATGTGCCTGTCCCGTTGTATCTGTATTCAAGGTGATCAACCCATTCGGAGCCATTCCACCACCTGATGTCCTCTCCGTTTGGGTCGTCTGCATCAATCCTTATCGAGTAATCATATCTGTCGTTGTGGAAAATGTCGTATACTCGCATGTAAATGTAGAAGTAGGTGTTTGGGTACGCCCAAGTTGTCTGGTTGCAGCTTGCTTCCCAGTCAGTGCAGTACTGGCCAGTCGGCCTGTTAGAGCACAGCATTTCGTTCAAGGGATAGGCTTCAATCACCAGCGTGTTTTCATCTGGTTCTTTGGGCTGTTTGGGGCAGTGAGTGCTTCCCATGGCCACTGCAGTTGGGAAACCCGGTGTTATGGGTGGCTCTTCCATGCCAGCTGGCTGGGTGTTTCCTTGTGATTCCGGCAGCTCTGAATTACTGGCCTGGTTTTGGTCTTCCTGTGATTGCTCATTATCTGTTTGGGTGCTGCTGTCTGCTGCCTGGTTAGAGTCTGGCAGTGTTGTTTCCACAGGAATCAAGCCTGTTTCCCGGATGTCTGGCCCGGTTTCTTCAAAAACAGTGTTGCTGTCATCCGCGCTGTTTGCGTCAGGCATCTGCGCGAAAGCAAATGCCGCATTGCTTAAAAGCAGGACAGCTATGACCAAGAGCACGGTTACCCTTGTGCAAACGCTTTCACCAGCCAAATTTTCTAACCCCCAACCCGTTATAGTATTCTTCTTTTAATGTTATTAATATGCCTTCGGTTGAATTTTTTTCAACCGCGAGATTGATTACCGCCATTGCCTTCCAGCCCCCCAGAACCCCCCGAAGAATTTTTCCCTGTCCAAATAAGCCTGCCTTGTCTTAATCCCGAAATCGATCAGTTGTTCAAGCCATTCAACATTGAGCCTGTAGAGCCTTCCCTCTTTTACCAGAATGCTCTGCTCAACCAGTTTGTTGAAGGCCTTATGGGTTGCCTGAAACGAAACCTCTTTACCGTGTTCTTTGCCCACCTTCCACTGCAGTGATTTTAGTGGAAG
>JAFCFG010000164.1 GCA_017608725.1 Candidatus Iainarchaeum sp. | reverse complement strand
ACCTTATTGCAACAAGCAGGGGCGAGAACTTCAGCTTTGACTGGAATTCATTCAAGGACATTCACAGGTTTTTCACCATTTTATGGAGTGCATTTAACTACACTAACATGTATTTGAATCTGGATATTGCGAAGAATGCAAAGATAAGCAGTAAGGGTTTGGAGGTTGAAGACAAGTGGATTCTGAGCAAGCTTAATTCCCTAACCAGGGAGGTTATTGATTCCTACAACAACTACAATTACTTCAAGGCCACAACAGCAATAGAACATTTTGTTTTAGAGGATTTGAGCAGAACCTACATAAAGCTGGTTAGGGCCAGAATTGGAACAAGGAGTGAAAAAGCAGTTAACAAAACAATGAGCAAGGTAATCAATGACCTGCTTTTACTGCTTTCTCCAATAACACCGCACATAACAGAGTACATTTACCAGTTCTTGCGAAGTGGAAAGATGCCTTTGTCAATTCATTTGGGGCAATTGCCCAAACCAGAGAAAAAGCTGACTGACCTAAGGCTTGAAAAAGAGTTTGAACAGGCAAAAGAAATCACACAGGCTGTTCTTGCTTTGAGAGAGCAGCAGAAGCTTAGGCGGAGGTGGCCTTTGAGACAGCTTGTAATTGTTTCAAAAACAGGAAGGCAATTTGATAGGGTAAAGGGGGTTATTGCAACCAACTGCAATGTCCTGAAGGTAGTTGAAGCAAAGGCAGAGCCAAAGGGCAATTTTGCAAAGGGGGAAGCAGCCTCTGCAAAGCTATTCCTGCTTTTGGATGCTGACCAGAAGCTGAGGGATGAATGGGAGCTGCAGGAGTTAAGGCGAAGGATCCAAGAGATGAGAAAGCAGGCAAAGATGCTGCCAGGGCAGAAGGCAAAGCTGGTGATATCAAGCAGTGACAGCAAATTCTTGCAAGACAACAAGCCCCGGATTGAGAGGGAAACAAACACCTTGCTGAAAATAGTTGAAGGGGAAGCAGGAGAGAAATTAATTGAAAGAAGCGTTTCCATTGAACTGAAAAAATAATTTTTTTCCCATTTAAGTTTTTTGAGGTTTTTTTGTGGATTCAATCAAGGACATCAAGTTGTTGGACAAAAGCCAGGCAACTGATTTGGTCAACCAATTCAGTTCAACAGGTTTCCAGGCAACCGCAATTGCAGACGCTGTTCAGCTAATTGAGAGAATGAAGAAAGAGAATGCAACCATTTTCCTTGCGTTCACCGCAAACCTTGCTGCTTCTGGCCTGCGCGGTGTTATTGCGGAAATGTGCAAAAAGCGCTTTGTTGGCGCCATAATTACAACTGCCGGAAGCATTGACCACGACGTAATAAAAACACTTGTTAGCTATGGGAAAGGCAGCTTTGAAGCCAACGACTTGGAACTGCACAAAAAGGGCATCAACAGAATTGGAAACATCTTCTTGCCAAACAAGGGCTTTGTTCTATTTGAAGGGAAAATGCAGCAATGGCTGGGTGATTTTTGCAGGGAAAAGAAATGCTTTTCGCCAAGTGAAATAATTGATTTAATTGGAAAGAAAGTTGAAAGCCAGGATAGCTTCCTGCACTGGTGCAGCAAAAACAGCATACCGGTTTTCTGCCCAGGCATAACAGACGGGGCAATCGGGCTGCAATTCTACTTCTTCAAGCAGAGGGAAAAGGGCTTCTGCGTTGACGCAACAGCTGACCTGCCCAAACTAGGCCAGGTTGTTTTAACAGCTGAGAAAACAGCAGGCATTGTCCTAGGAGGCGGCATTTCAAAGCACCACTTGATTGGAGCCAACATCCTGCGAAACGGCCTGGATTATGCTGTTTACATTTCAACGGCAACAGAGCTTGACGGTTCCCTGAGCGGAGCAAGAACCCACGAGGCAAAAAGCTGGGGAAAACTGCAGGAAAAGGCAAAGCACGTAAACCTGTTCTGCGATGCAACAATCGCCCTTCCAATAATAACTGCTTCACTGAAAGAAAAGGGAATTCTCTGATTCCCAATATTTAATTCTCCCCCTAAAAGGGGTTCTGCTGATTCCCAGTATTGATTCTTCCAAAAAAAAGAGGGATTCTGCAGTATTCCAATATTTAATTCTATTACTGCCTGAAAAGAAAAAAGGAATTCTTTTGGTTTTTTATTCCCAATTGTTAATTCTCCAAAGGCATACTCTGACCTTGCAGCTGGCATTGCCCTCCCAAAAAAAGCCCTGAATTTACACCGGGAACCTTTTGATAACCAGCACTATTATAATCAAGACAAGGGCAACCCCCACAACAAATTCCGGGCTCAGCTTTGGCCCAGAGGTATCTGCGTCAAAGAACCGCATTATGCCCAAAGTGCTGCTAGGGCCGCTTACAGCAGGCCCCCTTGACAGTTTTACCATAAAAAACCACTCTTTACCGCTTTGGTAAGGATTTTATAG
>JAFCFG010000163.1 GCA_017608725.1 Candidatus Iainarchaeum sp. | reverse complement strand
TTGCCATACTTTTCAAGTTGTTGTTCGAGTTTGCCTTTTTTTCTTGCCATATTAAATTAACCCCGCTTCTGTTGCACCGCCAGCCGCCTGTCCTGCACCTTGTGCTGCGATTCCTGCTCCGATTGCTTGACCCCCCGGAACCAGAGTTGCAGTTGCGACTCCACCAGCTATCATAGCAGCCCCGATTGCAGCTTTAAACATTCCGCCTTTTTTGGCAGCCTTCTTACGATCTCTTGCTATCTTCTTCTGTAGTGCTGCACGTTTCGCCGCAAGCTTCTTTTTCATCGCTCTGGTGTTCGCATTCATTGCACCTTTAGATAGTCTTTCTTCTTCAAGCATAATTCGTTTATTAAGTATCTCAAGTGTTTGAATCTTTTTAGCTGATGCCTGTTGCATTTCCTGCATACGGGATTGAAAGTCTTGATCATTCTCTGCATTAGCTACAATCCAGTCAGCAAGCTGACGTTCATTATTGAAAGCGGTATTGGCTTTCTTCTTACCGAAGTCTCTACGCTCTGACATCATATCACTCCCGACTTCTCTAGCATAAGTCTCAAGTTGCCTCTGCTGGTCTGATAGAGCCTTTTGAGCTGTAAGCTGATCCATTGTATTTGCTTCTTGTTGAGCAATCTGCCCCATCTGCGCTTGTTTCTCTGCAGCGACAGCTTGTTGTCCTGCCTGTTGAACTGCGCCTTGAGTAGCTGCCTGTTGAGCCACAGCACCTGCCTGAGCACCTTGTTGCTGTAATGCGGCTGGACCTGTTGCGGCTGGTTGTTGGCCTGCTTTAATTTGTTGTGCGGCCTTTTGTCGCTCGGCGAATTGTTGATTACTCATATTGAGTTTTGGTGTTGGCATTATAATTCCTTAATCGAGTAATTTTTTCTGTACTTCTTTATCTGCAAGAACTTCTCCACCAGCTTTACCGAGGTCAGTAAATCCTTGTGATTGTTGTGCTGTGATGTCTGCTTGAAGTGCTGCGTCGGCTGATGCTAAGGCACTGTTGATGTCGATCTTAGCTAAGTCTTCCATCGACTGGAGATCAAGTCCATGTTCCTTTTCCATAAACTCAATTTGCTTACGGAAGTTTGCGAGGTCTTCGCCCATAATAAGTTTCGCCGATTCCTCTTTGAAGTTTGCTGCATCATGAAGTCTTGCCGACTCTCCGCGCCTGCTTAGTTCTGCCTGATACTTTTTATCTTTGAGTGCAAGTTTTGCACCAATGTCTTCGAGGGCAAGATTCTCTTCTTCTGCGTCCATATCCAAACCATGCTCTTTATAGCGAGCCAATTGATTGTCAAGTTCTTGACTGTATTGTGCATCTGATTCTAACTTCTGTGCCATCTGTTGAGATTTGAATTGCTTCTGTTTGGAAGCTTGCTCTGCCTCTTGAACCTGTGCCTGTCCAGCTTGCTGTTCCATTTGCTGTGCGGCTTGTTCGCCGACTGCCCTTTGCTCCTGCACTCCCAGCACTTCACTTATATTAGACTGTCCGGATGGCCCTGTTGCGGCCTGTCCTTGCTGTGCTGCTGCTCCTGCAAAGGCTTGCTCAGTTGCTCCTCCTGCGGGAGCTGTCTGTTGAGTCTTGCGTAAGTTAGTCGCGGCATCTTTAATTTTACTACTTAGTTTACCCATTATATAAGCCGTCCCATTGGTTAATTGCTTTTGGATCGTATCCCATCTCTTTGGCTGCCCTTTCTGAGGCTCCCTGACTATTTGTATTTACTCGTTTAGCTTGTTTTGTTATTTTTGCAATTGCTTGTTTTATAAAGTTTTGTTTTTGTGTTGGAGAGAATCCTTTCCTAGATGCCATTAAAGGTAATTTAATTCCCAGTCCTTTGGCTAAATAGTTTACGTATTTATGGGAATCACTTCCTACCATAAATTTCTCAAGCACTTTAGCTGTTGCTTTGCTGTCCCTGCCGTTTGCAATATCCGCAAATAAAGCATCAACTGCTTTTGCTGTTCTTTTCACCTTTGGACCTTCTCCCGGATCAGTTCCCATTTTATTTATTACATTGTCCATGTAGACTTTCGATTCTCGGGCTACTTGTTTAACTACGGCTGCCGGCCCTACTGTTTTAAATTCTTCAGCCATCTTGTCTTGCGCTGTCTGCCAATCAGTGTATTTGTTTTGGATGATGCTATCTACCTTAACCTCTCCCTGACTAAGCATGTCCAACATGCCTTGTAGATCGTCGTCTTGGAAGTTGCCGATATTGACTCCGCCGCCAACCATATCTTGGATTCGTTTTGCAATAGCGTCTGGACTGTCAACCGCACCATCACCGGGTTTAAATTCCCCGGTAGGATTTCCATCTTTATCAAGTATTGGATCACCAACATCCATCAAGCTCTCAAACATTTTCAGCTCTTCTGAAAGTTCTCCACCGCTTATTTTTTTAATTTCCCGGAGTTTGGT
>JAFCFG010000162.1 GCA_017608725.1 Candidatus Iainarchaeum sp. | reverse complement strand
ATTGCTCGTTATCAGCGGAATGCCTGTCTGCTCTTCAATGTTTGCCTTAATGCAGTTCAAAATAACCGGGTGCACCTCAAGGTTGCCCTGCCAGTCCATAACAAATAGCCGCTCATTCACCAGGCTGCCGCTTGTTGGCAAGCCAATCTGGCCAAGCCTTTGCGGTATTTCCCAAGACGTGTTCTCTGAACTTGGTGAAGAAAGCCTTATGTGGTCAGGGCTTGAAATGACCTCTTCAAATGGTTCCCCGCCCTTGCTTATTGAAATAGCCCCTTTCCCGTTGTCAACAAGTACATCCACCTCGTTACCCTTGTCATGCAGATATGTTTTGCTCTGGTCATCGTAAACGGCTGCCTGTGTACTGCCCTTAAACCAGAAGAAGAACACCTTTTCAAAGAACAGTATGCCGTCTGTTTGACCGGCTGTTTTAACACTTGCCTGCAATATGGTTTCGGTTTTTGCCTTCTCGCTCAGCTCTTTTGCCTTTAACGCAATCTGTTCCTTTGCCTGCTGGAGGAAGCTCTTCTGGGTTTTGCCCTTTTCAGCTTCGTCAGCATTGCTGCCTGTAACAAATTCAGTCACGTTCCTAATTATGTCCCCTGCCTTTTCACTTGCTTTTTCGTTTGGGCTTTTGCTCTTCTTTGCCTGGGTTGCTGGAGCAAACATGTGAACGTAGTATCCTTCACTGTCATCAACACAGTCCTGCAGCTTTGGAATCAGCAGGGTTTGCTGTACTACTGAGCCAATTATGCCGCTCCAGTAAAACATCAAATAGCCGGCTGTTTCGCCAAACGCAAGGAGTGCCGCTGCCCTGTGCGGGTCCTCACCCATAAAGCCAAGCCCTGCTGCCTTCACCTTGTCAGCACAGGTTTCCTCATCCTTTCTGGCTTCAATTAAGTCAATTTCACCGCCTTCAATTCCCCTCTCTCCTGCCGGGCCTTCTCCCCTCAGATTGGTGTGGTGCCCAAATGCTATCAGGGTTGAGCCCTCTTCCTTTGCCTTGTCTGATAGGATGTCCTCAAGTATGTATGAGTCCATTTCCTGCGTGCTTTTGAACCCAATTACTGCTTTTCCAATGCCCTTTTCATACAATTCCGCTGCTTCCTGCTCTGTTGCAACCTTTGGAACCATGGAAATGCCGCAGCCGTTGCACTCATCAGGCGTTGAGGTAAAGTATGCGATGTTCTCCACTTTTCTCCTCCAGCCGCTTGAAGGCTTTGTCATCTTCTCGTAGGCCTCTTTTCCAGGCAGGTAGTTCTCCCATATGTAGTTGTAGGCCATCTTCCAAGGCAGCTTGTCCAGCACTTGGTTAAATATGTCCCCCTCATCAGAACCATGCTGGGCAAGGAAGTCAATGAATGCATCATCGTACAATTCAGCATCGCTTGTGTACATCTCAATCTCATACCAAGTATCAGGCAGCTGGTAGGCGCTCATTCCCTCAAAGCCAAACCCTCTCTTACCGCCCCAGTAAAGGTATGGAACAATAGTCCACTTCAGGCCGCCCTTTATGCTGAAATAGCTTTTTAGGATTTCGTCTTCCTGGGCAAAGGCCTTGTCAAGCAGACTGTAGTAGTGCCTGCTTTTTCCTGCAAAGTTCCTTTCAACCAGTTCATCATATATTCTCTCTGTGTTGTCAGGGAAGTTGCCGGCAAGCCTTCCCTTCACCCTGCTGTGGGTCAGCCTTGCAGCAAACCTCTCAGGGCTTTCTGGCTCAATCTCCTTCCATCCTGCCTTAAATATCTTTACCTGGCCGTGTCCTGGGGCTTCCTTTACAATGTAGTCCAAGCTCCCTTTGTCAATCCTGATCATTTCGCCCTTTTCAGTCATTGCAGCCTTGTCAACAAACCTGCTCAGATTCTTCTGCAAGTCCTCTACTGAAACCTCTCCAATGAACTCTGCATTTGGGTCAATCTTGTACATCCGCAAAAAGCCTTCAGGGGTTGCAGCATATGCTTTGTTCCCCCATTCATCAAAGTTCTTCCAGTCCCCGTCCTTGATGAATTTGTTCATCACTGAATCAATGTGGTGGCTGTCCCCTGTTAGCGGATGTATCGTTCCGCTCTGGGCATGCTTTACCGCAATGTCGTATATCCCGGCGTAATCATCCCTTGTCCACCACTCTGCTACATCCAGTGAAAGGGAGTTATCCATTAACTGCATCATCTTTGCATTTGTTCTGCCGTACTCAATTAATGCAGATCTTGCCTCTGGGCTGCCTGGGCCAAATCTTTTCAATGCATCCATGTAGTCTGCATGGGCCTTGTTGATTATCGCTTTTTGGGCTCTTGCATAGCCCCTCACCTCTCTCATCAGCTTGAACACCTCCCCTTTTCTCACCGGGTCATCCAAAGAATCAAGGAAAGCCCCTGGCTCGCTTATCTCGTTAATCAGCTTTCTTGCGCCTCCGCCTTTAATCAGCTTGTAGCCGGAATCCC
>JAFCFG010000161.1 GCA_017608725.1 Candidatus Iainarchaeum sp. | reverse complement strand
ACTCAGCTATCTGACCAGAGTGAATGACTTTATCAGAGCCATACTCTGCTGCGCTGGTGAACTGGCTGTCTCTTCTGAGAGTATCTTCCTGATATGGTGAAATCAACAGCGCATAAGGCGGTTTCCAAGGGTTCTTTGCTGCAGAGCTAACATATTCTCCTGTTCCAAGAGTCCAATATTTGCATTCGCTTGACTGGATTTTTCTTTTCGCTTCGGAAATTATGTCAGTGTCAATGGTGTCTCCTGCTGAAAGCTCTGATGCTCTTGTAGCGTCTCCTCCGTACACTGTCTGGTAACCAGCGTCGTCAGAGTCAGCAGCAGTTGCTGACAGCAATGCTGTTACCACTGCCTGATCCACTACGTCTCCGCACTTATACCTGAGCTCTTCCTGTGCCTCTGCAACATAGTTTACTGCGTTAGTCCTTATTGTATCGTAGGTTATTGCTATTGCATAGTTCTGGTAGGAAGGCGTTACGGTTACACCATCCATATTGTTCATAGTGGTGTAGTTTACGGAAGTTCCAGGCGTTACTGAAGATTCCCAGTCGTCAAGGTATGCTTTCCTTTTAGGCACTATTGCGTCTTTTGTTCCCTTTGGCACATCAAACTGGTTGCAAAACTGTGCATACAAATGGTCTTTTTTGGCACCATCTACAAGCTCTTTGAGCCACATTCTGGGCTCAAGCATATAGGTAGTGCCAGCACTTGAACCTCTCGCATTTGATGCTGTCGTATCTGCAAGCTCTTCATATCTTACTGTGAACCTTCGGCTCATCGTGCTTCACCTCCGTTCACCCCTGAAATCTGAGACCTCATAAAGTCAGCCAGCGCTTGGTTAGCTCCCTTTGACTCAATTTCAGCAAGCTTTGCTTCGTAGTCTCCTGTCATTCCTTCCTGATTCACTGTTCGCCTGTCAGGAACAGGCTCTGCTTTTGTGTCCAATGTAACTGCCTCCTTTAACTCGCTGATTGAGTTTGCAATGTCACTCATTTTTTCTTCAAGAGCCTCAAGCTTTGGGTTCTCTGGTGCTTCGTACTTTGACCTCTCTGCCTTTAAGTCTGCAAGCAATGATTCCAAGCTCTCAATCTTTGAGTCAAGCTTGGCTGCTTCTGACATTTTCTCTTCCTGCTTCTGGGCTTTCCAAGCTTTTGCAGCATCCTTGATTGACTTGCCAGGGTTCTTTTTCAAGTACTTGGCAATAAAGTCAGTGTATGCCGAAAGCTCGTCTTCTTCCATTTCATTTGCTTCTTCAGGATACGGATACTTCTCTTTTTTCTTTTTCTTGTCCTTTTCCTTTGTTTCCTCAGGATAAGGATAGGGCCTTTTTTCCTTTTTCTTCTTTGCAAGGCTTTCTTTGGTTTCTTCGGTATCCGTGCCCTCTTTTTCGTCCTCCTTTTCTTCTTCCAGCTCTACATCCTTAACTGGCATTTGTATCACCTCTGATTTTTGCGAATTATTTATGTAAGCTGTTTTGATAGCTGGATTAATTACGATTGAGAAATTGTCGAACACAAAGTCAACAAATTCCCCTTTCCAATTATCGCACAGACCGTGTATTTTGGGAGAAATTCCAACCTTTGGCTTTCCTGACTGCAACTTTACTGCTGTTGGGAAATCGTGAACAATCAGGTCTCCGACAAGCTTGTCGCCAACCATTCTCACGTTGTCCACTTCACCAACCCACTCGGTAACCCCTTCTGCGAACTGGTCTGAATGGTCTAAATACAAATCCCTTACATTTCTGTTGCTCCAATCGGTTTGCTTCCAAGCCTTTCTTATTGCTTCTGTGCTGTAATACTTGCCGTTCCATCGCCCTTCTGACATAAGGACTTTGTTTTTGATAACCAGTGGCAGCTTGAACTTGCTTACTTCCAGTGCTTCGCTTAGCTCTTGCACTAAAGGAGTTTCCATAATTACTGAATCAGGAATTTCTCTAGGGTCTATGTCGCATAATGCAGTATCCATACTTTAAGTAATGGATTTTTATCGGATTATTAAAGATTGATGATAGTTTACAGCAATCCGAGTATTTTCTGGTATCTCCACACAGTATCCTTGCTGCACCCGACTATTTCAGCTATCCTTCTCCTGTAAACGTTTTTTTGGGTAAGAGCCTCTATTTTCTCTATTTGCTCAAGAGTTATTTTTTTTCTTTCATATTGTTTTACCATTATGCCACCTTTAAAAAAGCAGTGCTATTCTGGTTCAAGCTCGTCAGACAATATTATCCACCTGTCGCCTATGTGTGCGATATGAAAGCTTATTTTTTCAGGCAGTTCCCTTAATAATGCGCCTGGCTTCCTTGTAATGGTTATTCCTTTTGCCTTGGCTTTCGTAAAGGGCTCTGTGCTTATTTTTCCTTTATCTGATTTTGTTAAGATTATGATTCTGTGGTCTTCTGCAACCACTGGCTTGTATTTTCCCTTGGCAATTATTGAAAACACTGCATCAGCATTTTTTGTAGT
>JAFCFG010000012.1 GCA_017608725.1 Candidatus Iainarchaeum sp. | reverse complement strand
GATTTGATGAGAGCGCAGAGGTTTCTCAGAAAAGAAAACATCTTCTGCTATGCCGAAGGAAGCAATCGCTACCTGATAGCGCGGGGCGATGGATTCACAACAAAAATATTCCCGAACGGAACGGTTGTAGTTGCCACAACCAGAACAAGAATGCCTAATCTCAATCCAATATTTAACATCTTAAAAAAAGCCTCAAGGGGTGGTTTTGCTTGAAACTAAAAAAATTAGAGCAAATCAAAGCACTGTGGAAGATAAGGGGATTTCTCAAAGAGCGCAAGCGTGAGATAAACGCTTTAGCCTACACCCACGGCATATCTGTTTTCCTTCACCAGAAGGAAAAAATAGAAAACACAGCAAAGGAGCTGGAAAAAAAGCTCAAAGCAAAGCAGTTTGACAATGAAACTGAAAAGCTTGCCAAAAAAATACACAAATTCTGCAAGGAAAACCGCAGGTGGATGGGCATCAAGCTTGTAGATTTTGATATGAAAAAAGCAGATGCGTTTAGGAAAGCAGTTAGCGAAGGCAAAGCTGAGGAAGCACTTGCCTTCCTGCAGAATGAATTTCCCGCTTTCCTAACACAGCTTCAGCAATCGGTTAATAAGTTTCTTGAGAAAGGAGTTGTGTAAAAGTTAGGGTTCGACTGATTTTGCTTTAAAACCTTCAAATTTTGCAGTTTTTGGGCAAATTTGCAAACATAGGGGTATCGATACGATTTCAACTATAAATTATACAGTATGGCTGGAGTAATGGATATAATCGTGGGCTCTCTGCTCACCTTGATTGGCTTAGTGGTTTGGGGCTATGTGTACAACGCCCTAAACACCGATGTGCTTGGTGCTAGCGTTACGGCGCTTATTGCGCTTATACCGTTGCTTATTGCAGCGGGCTTCCTTATCAGAGGCTTCTTAGAAATGTTCGGTCGCTGAATTAGGCAGTAACTGCGAGCAGAGGCATCTGCGCTGAAAGGCGCAGAAGCTTCCTATGAAGCACGCTTGTGCTGAAAGATGCAGAAGCGTGTGAAGGGAGCTTTAAGGTGATTTAAAATGCTGTTAGAGTTTTTAGCTTTTGGTTCAATCCTTGCGTTTATTCTAACTATTTTTGGCTTTGCGAAGCGCATTCCTTTTGCAAACGTGTCTGCTGCAATTCTTTTTATTTCTCTCGCTTTGCTTTCTGCAACTCAAGGAATTGAGGTCAAAACAGCAGAACACAAAACAATAACCCAAATAGATGCCAACACAACTGTGGAAGATTTGAACTATAGCTATACAAGTTATAGTTACTCAGAACCATTCACTTTCGCAATTTTTTGGATTTATTTGGGCATAGCGCTTGCGCTTATCCTTTACACATTTGTTTACTGACTTTGAGGTGGTTTTATGGCGGCCGAAGAGGCCGAAAAGCAGGCAGACTATTTGCCTTATCAGGTTGAGCCAGTTAAACCAGAACCGCACATAATTGAAACGGATGTTCAGCTTTCGCGCGACATAATGCGTGTTGACAGCAGAACCTGCATTGAATATGTGCCTATTGAAATAGAAAAAATAAAGGAGATAGAAGTAGAAGGAAAAGATGGTAAAAAGGAGAAAAAACAAATAAAAGAAAGCGTGCTCAAATTTGTTCCTGTTGAATTGCCTTACCCTGAGGTCTTGAATGATGATATTGCGAAAAGCTATTTAAAAGAAGAAGAGCTTGCGTGGGCAAGAATGCAGCTTGACCATATTTACAACTGCATTCGCTTTGCCCAAGATTATGGTTTGTATTTGCCTTACATATTCAAGCAAATCGCACAGCTGCAAGCGTTTCTAACCGTTACACGCTCGAGGAATATGGCGGCATCAAAGCTGAGCAAAACAGTAATTCACTGGGAAGAAGCAAGAACATCGCAGTGGCTTATGGAAAAGGCGCTCGAGGAAAGAGAAAAGAAGAAAAGCCTGTATGAGCGCCTGTTCGGCAAAAAGCCGAGCGAAGACAAATTCTTTGAAACAAGAACGAGAGGTATTGAACTGTGAGGTGGTCTTTTATGTTTGGCGGTTTGAAATACAAAATTTTACACACTTTGCATAAAACAACTGAGCAAAAACTCAAAAAATTGGAAGATGAAAAAGAAAAGTTTTCCAACAAACCTGTGCGGATTGAAATAGACAAGCACGGGTTTGTTACTATCAATTCCAAGCCAATGCGTGGCAACGCTGTGTATTGGGGCAAAGAGAGAGATGAAGACGGCAAACGCCAAGACCTCTACACTTATCTTTACGGCCAGCCTTTGAGAATTAAAGAAAACAACAGGCCTTGCTATATATGCATTGAAGGAATGCCTATTGCTTTGAATCCGCATTCTTTGATTTTGCTCGGCGCAAAGGGGCCTATTGCTGTTGACTGGCCAACGTTCAGCAGGCAAGTTAACACGCTGCTTGAGGAAAAATCACAAGGGAATATGGTGAAGGCGAGAATTGAAGCGTTAGGGGCAAAAGAGCTGAAAAAGAAAGAATTGCCAGAATGGCTTGGTTTTGCTGTGTTTTTAGGCGTTCTTGCAGTGATTTTCATCATAGCATTTCTCAAGCCAGACTTGGTACTTGGATTTTTCGGCAAAGGCGCTTCGCAAGCAGCAGGACAAGCTGCACAGGCTTTAACGCCAAAATAGGTGTTAAGATGAAAGAATTCAAAATAAAGCTCCGAATGTATGTGCCAGCAAGCCAGAAGCCATTAATCCCAAGCTTGAACACTAAAGATAATGGCGACTGGAAGAGGCCAACAAAGGCAATTCAAGAGGCAGCTGTTTTTCTTGTGGAAAAGATTGGCGTTGATCCTGACGCTATGCTTTTTGCACTTGCAAAAGCACAGGGAGAAATAGCCAGATTTTATTTTGAGGAATATTACAGAAAGAAAAAAGAACTGATGGAAAAGCAAAAACAACTCATGGGTGTGGAAGATGGCGCTGTTCAGCGATAAAAGTCTGACTTATAAAGATGTTTCGCTTGCAACAGGTTCAATTTCGCCTTTGCAGCTTGCCATATCTCGGCATATTGACAGAATTTTAGAAAAAAGCAGCGAAGTTTATTCAGCAAAAGCAGCTTCTGTTGCGTCTTCCATAACCAACGCAAAAAATCTTGAGAATATGATTTTCTTTTTGGGCGAGTTTTTGAAGCCTTATATTCGCAATGCAGAGCAAAAAGAAAAAATGATTGAGAGAATTGAAGAGCTCAAAAAGAAACTCAATAACGGCCATCTGCAAAAAGGCGAGATTGACGATTATTTGGCAATTCTGCGAGAACTTTTCGGCGAAATGATTATGCGCTTGGGTTATGTCGGCTTACTGCCACCTGTTGCAAAAATTGTTGAAAGCGGTGTTGACTAATGGTAAACTTTCCACCACCAATAAAAGGGCATCCTATTTATTCAAAGATATGGGACTTAACCAGACGAAAAGATAAATCTTTTTTATGTGTTTGTACAGGTCCACCGGGTTCTGGCAAAAGTGTTTCAGGTGGTGGTAGATTTCTTTACGATTTAGATAGGCAAGATGACGGAAAGCCACGCTTTACGGTTGATAAAGTTGTTTTTGACCCGAAAGACTTTTTGAAATTGTTGAAGAAAGATATGCCGAAGGGTTCTGGCGTTCTTTGGGATGAGGTTGGCGTTGCTATTCCAAAACGAGAATGGTACACTCTGCGAAACCGCTTGATTTCTCAAGTATTTCAAACAATGCGCTTTAAAAATCGTGTGATGGTTCTTACAGTACCTGCTTTAAGTTTTTTAGATAGCCATGTCGGACCTCTTATGAATGGCCTTCTTGTTATGGAAGGTTCCAATACTTTTACTAAAAATGTTGCTTATGGGCGCTTTTATTGGGTTGATTATAATGCAAGGCGTGATAAATTCTATTATATAAGGCCTAAAGGCATAGAAGATGGCCTTCCTTGTATTTATAACTTGTTTGCCTTGCACAAGCCGCCAGAAGACTGGGTTCAAGCTTACAGAGAAAAGCAAGAAGAAGCAAAACAGAAGATTATTGAAAATGCGGAAGACCTTATCGGCTATATGGCTAAATATATTGGTAAGAAAGTTAAAAGCGATTTAACTGATGCTGAGCTTTATGAGATTGTTAAAGCTGATATAGACGAATACCTGAACGCTGACAGAACAAAAGTATTAAGCGCAGCCATAATGGCCAAGCATAAAGGTTTGGATTACCGCGTCGCAGCTCGTGTTGCAAGACTCCTTACTGAAGAAATTAAAGGGGGCAAAATCGTTGTTTGATACTATTCTTCGTGTGTTATTTTGATATGTACATTAAGTAATGTAAAAGTCCGAAATCAAAAAAATCAAACACAAGATTCAAGTTATTTCGCAGAATAGCACAATTGCGAACAAACCAAAAGGTGTAGTGTGTAGGACAACTTTAACCGGTGATTTCTAAAATGGAAGCTGAAGAAATAAGAATTGAATATGAAAAGCTCAAAAATCGCTTATCTGAAATACCTGAAACTGGCAAATTCTTAAGAGAAAAGGCACTTTTATGCACAGTTTATGGAGCAATGGCAAGGATCGGAGAAGTCGTTAGAGGCAGATGCACCGATAGCCCAAGCATAAAACGCTCGCAAATTACTTTCCCAAAGAACTATCCACAGCACATTGTCATAATGATTAAAACCGAAAAAGTTGGGCTATGGCGTCGAGTTCCAGTCAACAAAATCAAAGAAACTTGGCTTGTTAGGCCTATTTTGCTCTATTCTGCACAGTTTACGACAGAAGAAGAACTATTTCCTTATACAACGAGATGGGCTGAAAAAGTATTTCAGAGACATTTTCCCGAATACAACCAGCATATTCACTTGCTCAGAAAGTGGCGAGCAACTCATTTGCTCAGCGGTGAAGCCACAGGAAAGCCAGTTCCGATAGATATTGTGGCTCGGATGGGCGGATGGACTAAATTAGACACACTTGCCAAAGTCTATGCTCTCCTAACTGTGGAAGATTATATCAAATCTATTTAGGTGATTTTGTGAAAAGATACCTTGCTCTGGCCTTTTTGCTGCTAATTCCTTTCGCTTATTATGCTTTCTTGCGAAATGATTTGCTCTATTATGACAGCTACCACTTTGCTTGCCTCGCTTGCGGCTGCGATATAGCGCGCTCTGAAGCCCCTCTCGCCTTTGTATTTTCTTTGCTACCTTGCAATCTCATTGTATTTAAAGTGTTATTATATGCCTGTGCTTTAGCAAGCATCTTAATCCTTGAAAAAACACAGCGTTATGCTGGCTTTTTTGCTTTCCTTGTGCCTGCTTTCTTGCTTGAATTCTTTCGTTTTGAAAACGACACGCTTGCCTATCCCTTCCTTTTTGCAGCAACCTATTTCTTTCTGAAGTCTTACAAGAAGCCAGTTAACTTTGTTCGCTATCAGCTCTTTTCAGTCCTTTTCATTTTACTTGCCTGTGGCTTTTGGGGTGGCTCGCTCTTTATGCCTTTTATCCTTTCAGCTGGCCAATTAGCAATGCCAATGTGGATTCTTTCAGGGATTTTTGCTCTGCTTTTCGGCGGACAGATGTTCGGCTGGTTCTTCAGCTCATTTGACACAACGATTGTGGAAAATATGCCTTTCATAAATTTGCCTTTTCTATTTCCTGCTTTGCTTTTAGCTCCGCTTGGCTGGAAAAGAAGCTGGCATAACCCAGCTTGGTATGCTCTGCTATTAGCACTAATTAAGCCAAAATTGGTGGTGTTTTCATTGATATTTTTGCCGATTGGTATAGCCCAATTGGTTGAAAAATACCCTCGCACAAAGGCTGCTTTGCTAATACCCGCTGTTGCTATTGCTCTTGCAAGCTTCATGCCTCTTTTGCACTATCCGCCACAACAAGAAGCGCATTCTGCAATTGATTATGCTTTGCAAATTGCTCCAGATAAGCAAGTGAGCAACGATTGGGATATTGGCTACATCGTTAAGTGGCATGGCGGAAAAACAGACAGCTTTGGCAATCCGCTAAAGCAAAAAGAGTATCATGGTGTAGCGGTTAGCAAGTATGATTTGAACTGTGAACTTCCACAGTGTTGTTTGCTGTTAAAACGCTTTAAAAGCTATGCAGTGTGGTGGTGCAAGTGAAAATTTTGCTTTTTCAAGCATATATCAAAACTCGAGGTGGTGCCGAAAGGACTATAATGGAGTATGCAAAAAGAAGCAAGCACGATGTGGACATTTACACGCTTGCTTATCTGCCAGAACAAACCTTTCAGGAATTCAAAAAGCTAAATGTGCATGTGATTAAAAGCAACCCTCTTGCAGAAAAGGTTGTAAACTCTTTCTTTGCAAGGGGCTTTTTCTATTCCTATGTTTTGCCTTCAATTAAACTACCTGTGGAAGATTACGATGCAATGCTTGTTTCGTTAAGCGGTCTCGGCGAATTTATCGCAATTCGGAACAGAATTCCACAGCGCACATTTATGTATTGCCACTCGCCCTTGCGTGCCGCTTGCGCTCAATATGATATAAAATGGATGCAAAGGAAGCTCACAGGCATTAAAAGATATGCGTATGATCTTGCACGTGCTTGCTATAGCATTGGCGAAAAGCTTGCTTGGAAGCACTTTAACCGTGTTTTTTTCAATTCAAACCTAACAAAAGAAAGAGCCATTAACAAAGGACTAATAGCGGAAGAAAAAACAGATGTGATATATCCCGGCGTGGATTTGCCTAAAATAAACCACACAGAAGCTGGCGATTATCTTATTTATGTTTCTCGCTTCACAGATATGAAAAGGCAGAGAGAACTGCTTAAAGCATGGCAGAGGTTTTACCGCAAATATAAACCTGACTTTAAACTTGTGCTTGTCGGCGCATTAGAAAAGCAAGAATACTGGAAAGAAGTTGTGAGGCTTGCAGAAAAAACACCAGCTGTGGCACTTTACCCTAATGTTTCAAGCGAAGATTTGCATAATCTGTATAAAAACGCAAGAGCTGGCTTATTTTTAGGCTACTATGAAGACTTTGGTATTGTGCCTTTTGAAGTGCTGGCCTATGGCAAACCTCTTATTGCTGTAGATTCTGGCGGTTTCTGGGATTTGGCAAAAAAAGCCCCAGCGGTTATTCCAATCAAGGAAGAATTTGATTTCAACAAATTCATGTCGCATATTTATCACGCTTTGATTCATTTTTGGCTGAATGAGCAGTTTTACCTTGAAAGAGCTAAACAAAATGCAAGCTTTGTGCATTCTTTGAACTTGACATGGGATAGATTTGCCAAAGAACTTGATAGAAAAATAGGTGATGAATGGTGAAAAAGAGCAAGGTCATTGAGCATTACAAAAAACTGCCGAAAAATATCAGAATTTGCATTAGAGGCCGTAGCTATTCAGGCAAAGAAATAGCGGAAGAAATTGAAAAAAACACAGACATTGGCAAGCTAATCATGAAAATAGAACGGCTTGCCGAATCGGCAGGTGTGGATGATGAGTGAAAAGTTAAAAAGCTGGCTTTTTAAGCAGTATTGGCGAATCAATCAAGCAAGAAATGTCATTTCACTGATTTTTTGGATACTGATGGTTGTTGGCATCTGGGCACCGCTTATTCAGCGCTATTTCAAAATTAGCACGCTAACGATTCTTGCAGGCGGTAGCATAGTAACATTGCTTCTTATTTTGCTTATTGGCTATATTTGGGATAAGCTACAGCTGTGGCGCTATGAGTCTGCTCAGATTGTTAAGCGCAATATATCTGTTTATGAGCCAGTTCCAAAGGAAAGAGACTATACAATTCCGCTGTCAATATACAGCTCAAAGGCACTGCTCAAGCTTGTAAAAGATAAAAAGCTTGCAGAGCAGACCAAAAAAGTTGAGGAATGGCTCAAAAAATTTAAAGGGGATTAGATGTTTAGAACTATTTTGCGCTGGATTGGAAGGAAAATATTTTACACAGGCTTAATCAACGGCACTCGCATAGCACAGTATATCGATTCTATTGCACCAAATTCTTTTTTTGCAGATACTGTTAAGGCAGTAGCAAAACAGGGCTGGCAGATATATATGTATGATTTGCACAGAGGCCTATATCTGTTTAAGAAGGATGATATTAAGCTAATTCAGCCACATGCAGGCGTTTTGAACGAAGACTTGAACAAATACAAAGTTTTTGATTACAAGGGCAAAACTGTACTTGATGTCGGCGCTTATTTCGGCGAAACCTCTGTATTATTTCACAAATGGGGAGCAAAGAAAATCATTGCAGTAGAGCCAATTAAAGAGCATGTGGAAATTTTGAAAGAAAATATTAAGCTAAATAACGTGCCTGCTGAAATCCTGCCCCGCGCTGTGGGCGATAAAAACGGAAAAGGCTTCTTGGCAGTTGACGGCACAATGATTGGCCACCCTGAATTGGGCTTAAAGAAAGGCAAAACACACATCGCTGTGGAATTTATTACTTGGGAAAAACTGCTGAAAATCGCTATTGAGAAGGGCGTTACGATAGCAAAAGTTGACTGCGAAGGTGCCGAAAGGTTTCTTGCAGATGTGCCTGCCAAACTATTGAGAAAAATTCCAAACTGGATTATAGAAGCACACAGCGAAGAAATAGAGCAGAAGCTAACTAAAAAGTTTTCTTCTTGTGGCTTTTCTTGCGTTCTTAATTTTAAGCAGTATGCTTTACCCTGTGTTTTTTTCCTCTTATGTAGACAACAGCGTGCGGAGCTTTGCCAGCATACTTCCTGCGCAAGCGAGGATTAGCCCACAAAGCTTTGAGCCATTTCAAGTAGTCCTTCTTGCTTTTAAAGTGCAGAACTTTTGACGCACGCCTTCTTTTTCTTGTAGCTTTTCGCTTTCTTACCATTACAACACCCCTAACAAATTTTTTGCTGCTTTGGCTAGAAGCTTATACTTTCGTTTTCTTCCTTTTTTAGCCTTGCGGGAAAATATTGAGTAGTAGCCAGAGAGCTTCATTTTTTTGAGACCTCTTTCCTCTGCCAGAAGCGCTTTTGCGAGCCTTTCCACTTCTTTTTCTATGTTCTCCATCAGAATCGCCCTATTTTGAAGAATATTATCGCTAAGCCCACACCAATGAAAAGCAATAGTATGCCTAACAGCGGAGCAAACGCTGGAGAAAACACAGCTACCATAGCATATAGAAGCACAAAACCTGCTAAGATAGCTGGAACAGCGGGTATTTTTAACTTTGCCATGTAGATAATGAACACTATGAAAATCGTGAGATAAAGTATTCCAAGATTTCCATAAACGGCATCTATGAGCGAATTTTTTATCAGTTCAAAGATTGTTGTCAAATTTCTCACCTTCAGAATGGTTTTACTCTACTCCAAACTTCAATTCCAAGCCAAGCTAAAGTGAGCATTTGCAGAAACATTAAAGGCGTGGCTATGATCGTTGCTACCCAGCTTAGTTCCGTTGGGAATATCTGGTCAAGCAATTTTTTGTAGCCAAATAATGAATCCCAAATTAAGCTTCCCACATCCATTGATTGTTCTTTGGTTTGTTCCCCAAAAGCGGTTTGTGATTGCTCTGTTGATGCTGTAATGTCTTGCTGTGTGCTTTCCATCTGCGAATACATTGTTTGAACATCTGAGCTAAGCTCTGAAATTCCAGCATCAGTATAAACCCCTGTGGATTTTGCAGCTAAAAACACACCATTAATCATAAGCAAAACGAATGTAAGCCTGATTGAAAAGTTCAGTAAAGCGTTCATCCACTCACCTGCCATCTAAACGTTAGCATAGCGACAGCTCCTGCGCCCAAGCAAGCAAATACAAAGACTGGTAAAGGAATCCAACCCACATAAGTAAAAAAGCCCATTATACTGCCTGCAACAATACCTAATGCTATCGGATTCGGATTCAGTTTGAAGGCAACAGCTCCGACAGCCATAACTGTGATAAGTAAAGCTATAAGCATTGCTACCCAATCACCAAGCAAATTTTTGATTGTTGAAAATGCGCCACTACCCCATAACCAAATCGGCGTATTGCTCAAACCATAAGTCGTTCTTTTGATAATTGTGCCTTCCGGTGTGCTAATACTTACTGTAACCTCTAGCATTTTGCAACTGCTAACATCATCTTTGTTTATATCCACGCTGAATATTGCATTCTCTGCAACGTTTGTGCTTTTTGTTTCGCTGTAAACTGTGTTACCTTGACAGCTAGCAGTTACTGTTGCACTTGTGATTGAGCTTGTGGGTGAATAAATATTCACATCAAAGTGGAACTGGTTCAAATCATTAAAAGTTAAGCGGCCTATTGAAGGGCTAAATTCTACATATACAAGCTGTGCTTCCATCTGCCCTATACCTGCAGCTTCGGTTACTACTGTGATATAATAAGTGCTACTTGAAGGCATTATTTGAACTTGTCCGATATACTGGTTATTGTAATAAACTTTCACATAATACACATCGTTCACAACCCAGCTGACTAATCCTTTACCTGTGTCATCTGTGACAACTGTCTGGACTGTCTCTGGCTCAATGTCGTTAAGCTGTTTCTGCACAACAAACATAACTCTGCCTAAAGGGCTTCCCATAGAATCTATGCCATAAAGTGCTGAAAGCAAACCTGTTTCTGTGCTAACCAAATAAGGCTGAATTGTATAAGTTGTTGCAGCACCTTGAATTTTAACATAGTAGTAGCGGTCATAATAGTCATCAGCGTTCCAATCGCCAATCTTCAAGCGATAATATTCATAAGTGTTACCAAGCACGTAGAAGTTTTTATCTGTTGAAAGATTACTATAGTAGGCTTTGGCTAATCCCCCTATATTAATCTCATAAGGTGTAATGTTCACAGTCAAATCATCTTCCTGCTTTGGAATCTTCACGATTACGATTACAGCATTATAAACATACTGATTGCCATCTGGCGTTGTAATGTGGAAAGAGTAGCCAGCGTTGTTAGTATCAAGGAAAAGCGTGCCTTTTGCATCAGAATCCAACACAGTTGCATCTACATAAGCATTGTTTAGTTTCACCCTGACCGTTGCATTTGCCAATAATGTGCTTTCATCTGGTGCAAAGAACTGGAATAACACATTCCTTCCCACATCGCTGTCAAGCAGTAGCATATTGATATCGTAATAGCTCCATCTGTTCAAATCTAAAATTAGATGCCTTTCGTGTCTGTTTTCATCGTAAGCTGTGAGTGTGTAGCTTGAGCTTGTTTCTGCAAAGTCTTGCAAATAATAAGTAAATGTGCCTGTTGTGTTGTAGTTGTTATCCAAGAAATTTACGCTTGCATTTACCACAGCGTTTGTTTGTTCATCGTAGAAATGCACAATCAGAGCGCCGTAAACAGTTACATCTTTGCATTTTGTTCTATTTAGGTCGTCTGTGTTTTGTGCCGTTACACAAACATTCAAAGTGCCTGTTGCGTTGAAAGTATGCGTTGCTGTTTGACCTAAATAGTTAGTGTCTGGGCTGGGGAAGAACCAATACCACTGCACTATGCTTGGTTGTGAACCACTTACGCTTGCTGTGAAATCTTTCGCTTGTGCGGCATTAGCATCTGCTGGTGTGAAATCAAGCCCTTGTGGATATTCTTTTACGTGGATTGTTTTGCAGTTTCCATCTTCGTAAGTGTCAGCGTTGTAGTCGTAATCATACATAACAAACAAACAAACGTTAAAATCGCCGTAAGTGGTGAAATTGTAATCTGTTGTATCTGTGGTTGCAACTGTGTTTCCATCGACTGTGTAGGTGTAACTGCTTGGTGTTACATTCTTGTAAGTTAAATCCGCTGTGAAAGTGCTGGTTACTCCAGTAATGCCATTTTCAGGGTCCAACGGGTCTGGTTGTGTGTATGAAAAATCTGTGCTGAATTCAGGTGCATTGTCTATCTCAAACTTTCCATCACTGCTGTCTGTTCCGCTTACTCCGCTTGAAACTTCCCACGCATTAATATCAATGTAGTAGTTTTCATCTGGCACAACATCAAGATTAAACAAATCCCAAGTATATTGGCAGTTTGTGCTGTCTGTGAAGTCAGCGTCATCGCACGTTAAGTTGCTTATGTTTGCGTAGTTGTTTAGGTTCAAGTCTGTTTCAATAATGTTCTCAAAAGCGCCTTGTGTTGTGGAATATGCCAGCTTTACATGCACTTCTGGATTCGTTATGTTGGTTGTAGATATGTTGAAATCTATTGTTGTGCTTGATGCTGAAATTACTTCGCCGCCGTTGGGGCTGTTTACTGTGGCTGTGATGCTTTCTGTGGGACCTGATTCTTGATAACCATAGCTAACATAATCAAAATAGCTAGCACCTGGAGCACCTAATTTTATATAGCTAACAGTATCAACGTTAGTTAAAGAAACATTTGTAGCAGAACCCAATAAGCTGCCTGAAGAATCATAAACATAAAAATCTGCTGTGCTTGCTCCGTCTGAATATACGATCCTGAACTTATACCAATTGTCTGCGCTCCAATTTATAACAGGGGAAAAATCATTATAATTGCTGCCGTTGTAGTATTCTATTGTTCCATCTGATAAGCATCTAATGATTCCTATCCACGAATGAGAAGCATCAGCCATTCCAAAATATAGTGTTGAACTCGAAGTATCAGGATATACCCATGCGCTGTAATCGCTTATTCCGCTGCTTAGTGTGGTATAAATCTCAGAATCTGCACTCGTTGAATGCAAAGAATAGCTGCCGTCTTTTGCTACCGCAGAGGAAACCTCCCATGTTCCCCCCATTACTGTCCATGTTGTGGGATCACCATCAGAATAAGAGCCATCCTCAAAACTATCGTAAAGAATCTCTGCAAACGCACTCTGCA
>JAFCFG010000160.1 GCA_017608725.1 Candidatus Iainarchaeum sp. | reverse complement strand
GTTTGCTTTTCGCCCCTTGCTCTCCTGATCTAAATGGCTGCCCTTTTCCTTGTTCCAAACAGTCTCCGAAAAAAGCCCTTCAGCCAATCAGGCAGAAACGATGCAGTAGTTCTTTTAAGTCCAGCAACCAAACAGATTACCTGCTATAATTTTTTAATACTCATTGCAAGCGCTTGTCCGCCGCCAATGCAAATAGTTACCAACCCGTTTTGCTTGTTCAGCCTGTGCAGGTTGTGAATCAATGTTACAAGAATCCTTGAACCACTTGTCCCAATCGGATGCCCCAAGGCAATTGCCCCGCCGCTTACATTCAGCTTTTCCTTGGGAATGCCAAGCTCTTTTGCAACAGCAAGAACCTGAATGGCAAAAGCCTCATTCAATTCAATCAAATCAAAGTCACCAATCCCCTTGCCTATCTTCTTAAGCAATTTCTTAACAGCCTGAACTGGCTCCAACCCAAAAAAAGCCGGTTCACCGGCACTCTGGGCAAATGCCTCTATCTCTGCCATTGGCTTCAAGCCTTTTTCCCCTGCCTTTTCCCTGCTTGTTAAAAGCAGAGCAGATGCCCCATCATTCAATCCACTTGAATTTCCAGCTGTAATGCATCCGTCCTCCCTGAAAACAGGCTTCAACCCAGACAGTTTTTCCAGTGAACTGTCCTTCCTTGGCCTTTCATCTGTGTCAACAACAGCAGAATCAACCTCTATTGGAACAATCTCTTCCCTAAAATAGCCTTTTTCAATTGCCTCTACTGCCCTTTGGTGGCTGAGCAAAGCAAAACTGTCCTGCTCTGCCCTGCTTATCCTGTATCTTTCCCCTATCCTTTCACTCAGCAGTCCAACGTGCTTGCCGTTTGCAGGGCAGATAAGGCCGTCCTTTAGCATTGAATCAATTACCTTTGCATCACCCAAAGCCTTTCCCTTTCTGAAGCCCTCAATCAAATAAGGGGCATTGCTCATTGACTCAAAGCCCCCTGCAATGACAAAATCAGCTTCACCGGCTTCAATCTCCCGGGCGGCAAGCATCACCGCTTTCAATCCACTGCCGCAAACCATGTCAACAGTGTAACTGGCTGTTTCCTGAGGCAAACCAGCATTCAAGGAAGCTTTCCTCGCTGGATTCTGACCCAAGCCGGCCTTCAAAACATTTCCCATTATCACTTCATTTATTTCCCTTTTTTCTAGACCGCTTTCCTCTACTGCCTTCCTTATCACAGCTGCACCAAGGTCAAACGCATACACTGGCGCGAGCTTTCCCAAAAACTTTCCGAGAGGGGTTCTAAAACCGTTTACTATTACAACACCCAAATCAGTTCACCATTCAAAAAGAATGCTTGCCCCAGTCCAGCCAGCACCAAAGCCAGTTGCAAGAATTCTCTGACCTCTTTTAAACAGGCCTTTCTCAACAGCTTCAGCCATTGCCATTGGAATTGAGGCAGCAGCAGTATTGCCGTACCTGTCCATGTTGATAAGTGTTTTTTCCATTGGTATGCCAAGGGTCTCAAACCCCTTTTCCAAGATCTTTGTGTTCGCCTGATGCGGAAAAACCCAATCGATGTCCTTCACTCCGAGCTTTGCTTTTTCCAAAACCCTCCTAACAAGCTTTGGGAAGAGGTCAATTGCAAAGGCGTAAACTTCTTTCCCCTCCATCTTCAGGTACTTCTCTCCCCTTGGAATCTTCAAAACGTCTCTTCCGCTTCCGTCAGCATACAAGTAAGAGGCAATGAACTTGTCCCTGTCACTCTGGCTCAAAATAGTGGTAGCAGCGTAATCACCAAAGATTGGGCAAACAACCCTGTCAGACCAATCTATGCAATCAGACATCTTTTCAGTTGCAACCAAAGCAACATGCCTGTAGGAATCGCCCTGCAACCCGTTTCCCATAAGCCTTACAGCTGCATCAAGTGCATAAACATATCCGCTGCAAGCAGCGGATATGTCAAAAGCAGGAATGCCATTTACCCCAAGCTTGTCCTGGATTATACAGGCAGTGCTTGGGCAGGGCTGGTCCGGCGTCATTGTTGCTGCAATGATCGCATCCAACTGCTCCTTCTTCAATCCAGCCTTTTCCAATGCCCTTTTGGTTGCCTCTGCCCCCAAATCACTGGCCTTCTCACCCTCTGCCAGGGTTCTCGTTTTCACCCCAAAGTGGTCCTGAATCCACTGGTCGTTTGTTTCAATATTTTTTATCCTGATTATGTCCTCGTTTGTTGCAACCTTTTTTGGCGCGTAACCGGCAACAGTCCTGATTTCAACCTTCATCTAATTCCTCCCTTTAAATAAATTTCAACCTTCATCTAATTCCTCCCTTTAAATAAATTTCAACCTTCATCTAATTCCTCCCTTTAAATAAATTTCAACCTTCATCTAATTCCTCCCCCTGAATAGTACTGAAAACATAATATTTTTAACCAGCCAGCTATTGGATAAAAAAGGCATTAAAAGCAATAAATCCTTTACTGTTCTAGCAA
>JAFCFG010000159.1 GCA_017608725.1 Candidatus Iainarchaeum sp. | reverse complement strand
TTTCTTTTAGCAATTTGCTATGCTCTTTGCACGACCTTCCTATTTGCGTAAACATTATGTTTTTGAACCCATTTTTCTTCAGGTAAATTGCTGCCTCATATATGTTCAGATGCCCTCTTAGCTTTCCTTTCCCCATTGCTCCGTCCAGCATAGTCAGGTCTGCTTTCTTCATCTGGCTTCTTAGCTCTTTAGCCCTGTCAGAGTAAAAGAACTTGTAGTCAATGTCTTCGCAGTATATTAAATTGTTTATTTTCCAAGCTATGGTTGGGTCAAAGCTCTTTTGCAGCACTGAGTGCTCTACTGGTATGGCTGTTACTTGGTATTTCTGGAACTCAAAAGACTCGTTCTCCTTTATTGGTCTGAACGCAATGCATTTTGGTTGACCTACTCTTTTTTTTATCCACCCAATTGTTTTGGCTGTTGCAAATAATGGTATTATTCCGTCTGTGTAGTTGCAGATATGCTTTAGTCCTGCTATGCAATCCCTATGACCGTGGCTTATGAACACTGCCTGTATCTTTTCCTTTTTCAGTTGCTTTTTAATTGATGGGGTTGCGTCCAACAATAGCTTGCCGTCTATTAGTATTGAGGACTGCAATCGCCCTGTAGGCTGCTCTATAGCATCTGTCGGACCAGAGCCTAAGACTTTTACAATCATTTTTTCTCAGGTTCTTTTTTCGGCAATCCTTCCAGTTCAGTAAAGTATTCAGCCAGTTTTTGGTAGGGCTGTATGATTCCTGTTTTTACCAGCGATGAAACCCTTTTTGCCTTTGAATCAAGTTCTGTTAAGTCCAGTTCTCCCCAAGCTATTTTTGGCACTTCCTTAAATCCTTCAAGCCTTGCCATTCTTGAAAATATTTGTGTTTCTATTGTTTTTCCTGTCCTTCTAAGAATGCTTTTTAATCCAAGCTTGAATAGTGCTTCCTGCCTGTTGAGAGTTGCCCTGTTGGTTTCTTCCCCCGACCCTGTTATCAGGACTTTTGGAGCTCCCAATCCTGTTATTTCTTCTTCCACGAATGATTCCAAGTGCTCGTTAAGGCTGTTCGGGGATTTTGGCTCTAGTATTGATATGTCTACATAGCTTGGGATTGTAAGTGTTGACTTGTATGTTGCTGCATTCATTTCTGTCTCTACTGCATTTAATAGCTCGTCTGTTGGCTCATGTGATGGGTCTCCTACTTTTGCCAGCCTTGTTGGGAATCCCAGCCTTAAAAACACGTTTGCCAGTGCTTCATGCAACTTTCTTTTTCTTACTGATGTTTTGTATATTGGTTCTATCAGCCCTATCGGATAGTATCCGTCCCCGACTATGAATAGCTTGTAGTGTGCTATCCTGTCTTTTTTAAGATATATTTGGTTTGGCTGCAAAACTGCTCTTTTTGGCAGTGGGTCTGATTTTAGCTTGGTGTATGTTTCCTGCATTGGCAGTGTTTCAACATAGCCTATTGGGTTGCTGTAATTATCCAAGGCTATTTTGTTGTTCTCGTTTTTTAAGTAGTCCATTTTTTTTGGGTCTATGAAATCCAAGTCAACTATTTTTGTTTCTGTTGTATCGTAAATTATTTCGTTGTATGCGCTTCCGTACACGCATTGGTGGGTGAATATGGTTTCCTTCAATGTTTCCCAGTCCGTGCTTCCCCCTGTGCTTCCTATTCCGTCTAAAAAGTCTTCACAGTATTTTACTGCCCTTTCGTCAGCCCCTACGATGGACATCTTTGTTGCATTCAGTATTTGAACTATTTTGTTTATTCCGTTAAATATGAGAGGGTCATTCCTGTATTGGTTTTCAAGGTCTATTAATGGTATTTCCCTTTTTTTGGGAGTGGTTTTTGCAGTTCTTACATCTCCTTCTTCTTTTGTTGAAACTGGTCTAGCGGCTAGTGTTTCTTCTTCTAGCCCTAATAATTGGGAGATTGATTCCATTGCCTATTCCTCCAAAATCGCTTATTGTAAGCTTTCTTACTTTTGCTTCTTTTATCATTCCAATCAATTCGACTCTTAAAAAGTAAAACACGAATCCCCAGCCAAATAATGTTAGTATGTTGAATGGCTTGTCTGCCAGCACATACATTGCATAGTTTAGTGCAAAGCCATAGCTTGCTACATACATTAACAGTTTTTTTGCTTTGAGCATTTTTGTTTGATGTTTCTGAATTGCTTTACGTGCTTTCTTGGCTAACTGTGCTTTTTTTGCTTGCCACATTTTAAATATTTAAATAGTAGTGTTTGTCTTTATTAAGGTTTTCCTTTTTTTTGGCTAAATTATTGGTATTGGATTGCTGCTTCTTATTATTTTTTTTGGAAATGAGTGGATATGAACTGCGTCTTTTACTGCCATTCCCAAGCTCATTACCGTGTCATCATGCTCTGAAGTGCTTGCAAGTGTCTTTATTCCTGAAGGAAGTTTCTTTTCTTCAAAGCTTGACAGCTCTTTCAGCAGTATTTTTGTTGTCAAGTAAGTGTTATCTTTTTCGCTT
>JAFCFG010000011.1 GCA_017608725.1 Candidatus Iainarchaeum sp. | reverse complement strand
AGGAGAGTATTGGGTCATATGCAAGCAGGTCATGTGCAATTTTCACGATGGTGTCATGCCTTTCGCTGAAAAACTGCTCGCATTCCTTCCCTGCTTTCCCCAAATGCTTATAGCTCCAGATGCTTTCAACATTGAAGCGCTGCCTCAAGCCAGCTATTTCGGCCAACAAGGCAGTTTGCTCTTCGGCGTGAACTCTCTCATATACTTCGCTTAGGACAATGATGTCTGCCTCTACCTCCCCCAGAACGCTTATGGTGTGGAATCTGCAGTGCACGTCATCAGCAATATTTGCACTGTAGGGGCATTCACTGCACTTGAAAATCAAGTGCCTTTTTCCACCCTCCTCCTTTACGACAAAGTCCCCGACCTTTAATCCACCAATCTCCATGTTGAATTCCCTGAATTAAATTTAAGCCCCTTTTTTAAAAGGCTGCTTGGGAAAGAAGCGCTTTGCGATTTCCATTTATAAAAGAATTAAACTTATATTTATTGCTTGGGGAAGGGCCAAAAAAGGAGGGAAAAAGTTATTTTTTCTTCTTTCGCTTCTTCCTCTTTTCTTTCTTTTGAACCTGCCTTCTTATATCTTCAATTAACGGGATTTGGCCATTGCGCTCCAGCTTGCACATCATTGTGTAGAGGGCTCTTGGGTTTGTAATTGCTGTAACTACCCTCTTTTTAATCAGGGCATGGATAAGGTCAACTCTTTTGGCTGTGTCCCCCCCAGTTATTTTGGGCCAGCCTCTTTTGTATGCACTGACAATCTGCTGCCTTGCCAAATCCATTTTTTCCTGGCTATGCCCCTTCCCTGCCCTGCAAACTATGTATTCATGCCCCCTTGTTCTCATTTTTTTTTGTTTTGAAGCAACCACCCTCCAGTATGTTCCACTACTTCCCCTTTTTGCAATGCCGCCAATTCTTGCAGCCATGTAAAAGATACTGAATTGCTATATTTAATTCTTTCCCTGCATTATTGTTTTCATGGGCAAATTGGGCAGCTTTTTGAAGCCATTTAATTTCAGTTTTGGGAAAGGGGATGCAGTCAAAACAGGCAGGTTCCTGCTTTTCTTTATTCTGGTTTACCTGCTTGGTTCCGTGTTCTTTGAGGCCTTTTTCCCAATAAGGGCAGAGCAGCAATTCCTTGCAAACAACGTTCTTGCCCTTCTGGCAGGGGCTGGCTTTCCCGGTTCAGTTGAAGCAGGCGAAACAGCGATTATTTCGCTTGAGGCCGGGCCCAGCATTGAAATCAGTGAGCTTTGCACTGGCAGAATAGAGCTCCTGATAATCGTGGGCGCGATTCTTGCCTCAATTGGAATCAGCTGGAGGAAGCGCCTGATTGGAGCAGCTGCAGCAGCTGCTGCAACAACAGCATTCAACTACATCAGGATTTTTTCAACCTCCTTGCTTATATTGAACAGCACTGACCTGTCTTTAATTGAGTTAACCCACAACATTCTGTTCAGGGCATTCCTCTTCCTTGTGATAGTCGTTGCCTATGTTGTATGGTTTTACTGGGCTGTTAGCAGTGAGGTTCAGAAGGTTCAGAAGAAAAAATTCAAATAAAGGAACTTATTCAGTTTTCAGTTAATCAGGGCTGCATTTAATTGATTGAAATTCAAATAAAGGAACCTTATTCAGTTTTCAGTTAATCAGGGCTGCATTTAATTGATTGGCTAAAAGCTGAAAGCCCTTGCTGCAAAGTAAGTAAGCAGCGAAACCGGCAGGAGGAAGGAAGCATACAACACCGCCTTTTTGCTCTGGCCCTCCTGTGATGCGATGAAATAGGATGCTATCAGGGCGTATTCTGCAATATAGACCTTGTTTGCAAAAAGCACTGCTGAAAGGATTTCTTTCCTTTCGTTTAGGGGAACGCCAAACTCAATGAGGTTAAAGGAACTGAGGTTGAACCCTGTCACAAGCCCTGCAATAAGGCCAAGCACTGCCGGAACAATTAAGCCGCCTCCCAATAGCAGTGTGTATTTTTCTACAACAAGTGCTGCGTTTCTTTCCTTCAGTATGGCGTTTGTTTCAAGCAGGTCAGCTGCAGCCTCCCTGAATATTTCCTTCATGTCTGCGCCGCTTTTGTAGCCCTGGATAAGCAGGTTTGCTGCTCTCTCAATTACTCTGCTTTTGTTTCTCTGGCCCATGTTCTTCAATGCTGTTTCAACGCTTGCCCCTGTTTCTATTTCCTGCTTTATTTTTTTGAATTCCTCGCCAAGCAAACCAAAATCGGCTTTTGCAGCATAATCAATTATCTCAGTAAACGCGCTTCCCCTGGGAAAAACGCTTGCCTGCAGCAAGAGGTCAGGGACATTTTCCTCCTTTTTTCCCTTGTTTCTTTCAAAAATGTATTCCTGCAGCAGGAAATTGAATAGCAGGGGGAGGAAGAAGGCAGAAATCGAAACAATTGTTATGTATAAGATTGGCTGTTTTTGGCTGAATAGAATTGCAATTGATGCTATGCTTGCCCCAAAGCCGAGGAGTACTGATTGGGTTAGGAATTTCTGCATGCTGTTGTTGTTCATCTGCACCTTTTCCTCAAATTCCTTCAATGCATTTTTTGGAAAAAAGTATTCCAGCACATTTTCAATCCAGTAAGCCATTCCCTTCAGCTCCTCAGAAATACCGGTGTTCTGTTCCTGATGTAAAAAAGGATGCAGAGGTCAATCAGCGGGAAAACCACAGCGATTGTTATAAAGGCCTGCAGGGCAGTAAACCTCAATTGCAGTATCATGCTGCCCACTATTGTAAAGCTTTGGAATAACCCTGGAACAATGGCTGAAATTGCTATAAACAAAAGGCTTAGCACAACCAGTTTGCCTGAGAACAGCCTGCTTTCAATCTTTTGCCTTGTTAGGATTTCCGTTGCTATTCTCTTAATTCCCTCCCCTGGCCTTGTTTTGCCTCCCTGTTCAAAAACAGCAACAAGCTGTACAATGCTTCTGTTCAGCATCCTGCTGTTTACCCTCTTTGCCATTTGCAGCAGCGCTTCCTGAACTGTTGCCCCCTGCCTTTCAATTGCCAGCACAACCCTTTTGAATTCCTTGCCGGCTTCGTTCCTCTGCTTGGCTGCGCTTTTCAAACAGGTAAGGAAATCAACCCCCAAATTCAATTCGATTGCAATGTCCATCAGCAGGAAGGGAAGCAGTGCTTCCACTCTCTTCCCGTAATTTCGCCTCTTCTCCCTTTGGCAATACAGCTGAACTGCAAATCCAGCAAAAAACACAGCAATTGAGAAAAGCAGGCCACTAAAAATGCTGTTCAGCAGCAGTGCTGCCGTAAACCAAGCAAAGACTGCAACAAGCAGTGAGTGCTTTGCTTTCCCAAGGTTTTCGCTGTCTGAAAAAAATTCCAGAATTTCTTCCCCCAAACACAGCTTTTTCTTTTCGCTGCCTGAAAATTCCAGGGCTTCCTTTGGAGGGCCTTGCTTTTTCTCGCTGTCCGGAAGAATTTCACCGAATTGCCTTTTTAAACATGGTTCTTTCTTTCCCGCAAGGATTTCCGCCAGCCTGCTTTTCATTCCCTCCATTTTCCCTGCACCCATTTCATTCCCTCCATTTTCCCTGCACCCATTTCATTCCCTCCATTTTCCCTGCACCTGTTTCAAAAAATTTTCAGGCCCGACAGCCTTTCCCCTGCTTTTGTCCAAGAGGCAGGCCCTTGCCCTTATCTCTGCCCTTACCTGCTTTTCATTCATGCCAAAGCAATTCATTGCCTTTTCCAGAATTCTTTTGCTTTCCCCAACCTTTGCCAGCCTGTCTCTGGTAAAGTCATACTCAAACAGCTTGTTGAGTGAAACAGCACTGTCCAATTCAGACAATTCGCTTACTTCAATCACTCTCCTCATTTCCATTTGTTTGCCTGTTCCAGCATCAATTTTGTTCCATCTCCTTTGCACGATTATCAGGTCCAGTGCCCCTATATCGGGCTCTGCAATGCCCATTGCCTTCATTCTGTTTACGGCCTCCTTGCAGGTTTGGCTGTGGAATGTTGCATAGCTGCCCTTCCCCTGCCCTGCAAGCAGAGTATCGATAAAGGCCCTGGTCTCTTCCCTGCTTCTGACCTCCCCTACAACAATTCTATCCGGCCTCATCCTCAGCGTATCAACAATTAGTTTCTGCATTGAAATCTTCTGCTCTTTCACTACATTCAGCTTTACCAAATGGCTTTGCTGCAGCTTAATTTCCGGTGTTTCCTCAACTATGACAATTCTTTCGCTGCTTGCAACAAAACTGAACAACGCGTTTAAGCTGCTTGTTTTTCCACTGCCTGTGTTGCCGGCTATCAGCAGGCTGCAGTCGCACTGCATTGCTATCCACAGAAAAGCCATTAACTCAGCGCTAAATGTCCTGTTTTCAATCAGCTGCATTGGCGTAAACGGCTGCCTTTTGAATTTTCTTATTGTAACCGTTGGCCCAGTAAAGGAAACGGGCCAAATTGCTGCATTCAACCTGCTGCCATTTGGCAGTGTTGCATTCAGCACCGGCTTGTTGAGGGTTAGCCTCCTTCCAATGCCAGCAGCCATTTTGTTAACCATATCCTTAACGCTGCTCTCGCTTGAAAAGAAGATATTTGTTTTAAGCCAGCCGTGCCTGCAGTGAAAAACATACACTGGTTTTTCTTTGCCCACTCCAATTACTGCAATTTCCTCTATCTCATCATCCTGCAGGATAAATTGAAGCGGCCCAAATCCAAACACCATTTTTTTCAGCAAATCAGTGCAGTACCTGATTTGATTTTTGTCCAGCTCAATCAAATTGCGAATGCAGTAATTCCTGAGAAAACGCCTAATGCCCTCCTTCTTTGGCCTGCTGTTTCCTGCCTGCAGTTGCCTGAGCACACCCCTTAGGAATCTTGCCTCCTCCAAAGTCAGGGCCGGGAAAGAGTCAATGTAATAGCATTTCTCGCCGCCAGGCAATTCAGATAAAACAAAGCCCCTGTGTTTTTCAATCACTTTCCCCCTTTCCTGCCTGTTCAGGTTCCAGCCCAGAACAAGGGCTGCGTTTTCCTCCTTTTCCAATCCGCTCAGCCCCTTAGCCAATCGAAGGGAGGAACGAGAATTAATTTAAATAATGGGGTAATTTCGACAATTGGCTAACTCCCTGGGAAATAAATAAGGTGAGTTAGAAAAAATTGCTATTCCCCTGTTTTGTTTTGTTATAATTATAAAAGAAGTAAATAAGGTGAGTTAGAAAAAAATCCGATGGTTGGATTATCCTCTATGGAAAAAAAGAAAAATTTCAAGGGCTAAATCACTGGCTAGCCTTGGGAAAAACCCCAATAATCGGATTATCGGCTGCCCCGGAAAAAAATAATAAAAAAATCCGATAAATTAGCCTGCTGGCCGAAAAGAAAATTAAAAGAAAAGAAAAAGAAAGAAAGGAAAGGGCTTATTTCTTTGGCTTAAAGCCCTTTGTCTGGAAGCCACGTCCCTTCACGCTGTAGTAATAGTATGCCCCGCCCCCGAGTATAATAATTATTACCACAACTACAATGGCTGCAGTTGTTAAGTCAAGCGGTTGCTTAGCAGCACAGTCTGCTGCACAGCTCTCAACTGTTTCACCCAAGTCTGTTTCGCATACATTGTTGCCGCACACCGCTTGTGCCTGTGGCGCCGGCTTCTCAACACAGCTGCCTGCCTCACAGACCTTGTTTTCCTGGCACACTGTTCCATCTTCCTTGTTTGTGTAGTCGCATCTGCCTGTTGTAGGGTTGCACTGCCCCACCTGGCAGTCCCTATCTGCGCATACAACACCCTCGCAGGGCTCTAGCTCTTCCAGCTCAGCTGTTATTGGCGGTATCCAGAGGTTCAGGACTCCCTCTTTTATCTCCTTGTCCACAGTATAGCTGACCTCTTCCTTGCTGTTTGGCCTTATTGCATCGATTGTGAATTCAATTATCGGGTCTTCCTTCAGCACTTTCATTGTGGCTGTGCTGCTGATTTCTGACGCGCTTCTTGCAACACTCTTTGGAATGTCCTCTATAACCTTTACATTGGCCATCCTCTTGCTGCCGCTGTTCGTTACCTTGATTGTTACAGTTGACTTATAGCTTACCACGCCGCTTGAATCAGTTATCTTGTCAACCTTCACCGTCCTTGCCACACTTGTTTTTCCAACTGCTGCAGATGCCTTTGCAATTGCTGTATCGCTTGCCCCAGCTGACCTGAGCACTGATTCTATTTCACTGGCTGTTGGCTTGTTTGAAATGGTCTGGTTTAGCACTGTTTCAGTTCCAGCAGTAGGCGGCGGTGTCGGGCTTGGCAGCCCTCCGTCAAGTCCTCCGTCTTCTTCCTCTTCTTCGCCCCCTCCGCCTGACTGGTGTGTCACTTGTTTTGAAACGTTTATATCACTGATGTTTCCTGCATAATCCCTGCAGCCGCCCTCGTATGTTTTTGTTGCCGGCAGCGTTTCTGATGCGCTAAGTGTAAACCTGTACGTGCTCGTTGTGCCGTTGTCAATCCAGCTTCCGCCTGCCTCCCTGAACAGGTAATTTGATATGGCTGTTGTGTTGTCATCGCATGTTAGCACCAAATCATAGTAGCTGCTCCTTGTACTTGTTCCGCTGGTGCTGCTTGCCCTTGGCTTGTTGTCGTCGTTTACTGTAAAGCTGTATGCGGTTGCATTGATGTCCCACAGCTCGTTTACGTCAAGAGTCTGTGATACCCAAGAGTTTTGAGTTCCAACCCCTACTGTCTTTCCATTGTTGTTGAATATTTTTGCAATCAGGTAGTACTTTCCCTCCAGAACGCCGTTTACATCCCACTGCATCTGGCAGTTGTAGTCAAAGTACCTGTTTGCTACTGGTGGTTGACTGCATTCAATGTAAAGCGGTGTCACTGAGAACAAATTGGTTACACTTGATGCCGCAGTTGACCACTTTCTATTCCCGCTTGGACCAAAGTTCACGTCAAAGGCACTGTTTTTATGCGCTGCGTTCAAGTCATTGCTCAAAGTGTCAGCCTGTGTGCTTCCCAGATAGAAGTGTATGTTGTAGTCGCTAAGTGGTAATCCACTGTTGAAATCAACATTTACATCCATTGGCAGGTATATGTTGAAGTCCACCACATAGTTGATGTCTGGCTGGCAGCCCATTGGCGGGCAGCTTCCAAGGCCATTGTTTATTACAAAGTTCGCGCTGTTCAGGTTTGTGTCATACAATTCAATCAGCGGCGGGTTGAAGAACACGTTTGCATCGCTGTGTCCGATGACCGATGACGTGTGGGCAGCTGTGTCATGCCATGGCCCAATAATGTTTACATCAACCACATATTCCCCAATTATTTTGTTCAAGTCGCTTCTGTTCACGTCAAATACACATGTCTTTGTTTTGGCAAGGTTCACATCATCGCTTACAGTGCTTCCGCTGTAAACCATGTCGCTCCACCCATTGCACCTGATTCCAACAACATCAAACAGGTTCGTGTCCTTTATCAGCACACCAGTTTTATCTCCGCCCTTCTCTGAATAATAAATTATTGCCTGCATTCTTTCTGTACCAATTGCATCCCAATTGTTATCTTGCACGTTAAGGTCCTTGAAGGCGAATGAGAAAGTATAGTTCGAGTCTGCATTGTGCCTCGGCGTCCTGATTTTTTCTCCTCCGTTTGGTGTTACAACCTCTACTGTCAGGGTTCCTGCCTCATAAGCTGAGAATGTGCTTACCCTGAATGCAAGGTTTCCGTCCCCTGCATCCGGGTTGTATTTCCAGGTCTTCACTGCATTTCCATATATGTCTGTTTGCACGGCATCTGTATAGCTTGCTGACAGTGCTGTTCCATCTAGGTTTGTACAGGTGGTTGCCGGGCAGACTATTCCGTCTTTTGCAAGCACTGGCATTGCCCCGCTTGGCACCTTTACATTGTAGAAGAATACGTTTGCATCAACTGCAAACTCCGGCATGGTCGTTGTGTTGATTTCTGCCCTCCCGTTTCCAACTTTGCCACTGTTAATGTCTGTGTAGTCCCTTACAGGGCCTTTTGCCATGTTAAAATCTCTGAACCATATCATTACTTCTCTTAGCTCCATGCTACTAGTGTTGTTGTCAGTTATTTTTCCCATTCTCACAATGAAACCTGAAACAGCCTGCATGTTGCTTATGAGGTTTCGGCTCATTGCATCTGAGATGCTGTAATAGTGCCCGCTGATTGTGATTGTGGCGTTCATGTCACCTGGCACTGTTATTTTTGGTGTTATTATCAAACTAGCGTTAACATCGCCAATGGTTACACCAGTAGCTGGCTCTTTTGCACTGCTATAGGCTCTCAGGGTATTTAGGTCACTTACCCCAATAGTATTAGTTGTGAGATATGGCACGGTAACATTTACATCGAATTCCCCATTTGCATCTGGGAAAACAGTGTAGCCGTTCCAGTCAAGAGTCCAGTTATGGTCCCCTGTCTGAGACCACACACTATCATTTGAATCCCCGACCCCTCCTTGGTGGTACTTCAACGAGTAACTGTGGGCTGAGTCAAACAGGTTCACATCATTATTAGTAGTGTGAGCATCTATTCTCGTTCCAACTCTATTAGAGCCGTTGTAATCATAAAAGCTAATTCTTACGTTGTTATCTTGGCCTATCCATGGTGCAAATCCAAATCCCATAATCGTGATGTTTTGGTCTATTGCTGCTGTCAAACTGTTTGCATTTGGAGTTCTGATAATTATTGCTGGTCCAATAATAAACATTGAGTTTGCATCTGCTTCTGCTCCACACGTTGCAGTTGATTTCCATGGCTCAGTTGGATTATAATTTGAATCAACAATTGGCCATAGCTCAACAGCAACCTCTTTTCCAACAAGGTAATTTATATCTGCTCCGCTTGACGGAACTGTTACAGTAACGTTAAATGTGTTGAGGTCAGCGTGCTTGGTAAAAATAATTGCGTTTACATCCCTGGTTGCCCCCCCTGTGCAGGTTCCTGTTAGCCTTCTCGTTTCAACGTTTGCATCAATTCTACTGCTGCTGTCAATGCTTGCAGCTCCAGCCGTTCCAGGGATAACTTTAACATTCAAATCAACATAAATAGACTGATACTTTAACACAACCACATAATTGTAGTCGCTGTTCACGTCAGCGGTTTGCGCTGTTGGCAGCGCTACATTGAAGTCTTCACCCCTGTTTGCGTGCTTAACGCCGTTTGCATCCCAGGCATTTAAGTCTGTGTAAATGGCGTTAGCGGTTGAAATAAAACACAAGAATAATGCTGCAAGTATCAAATACTTGAATAAACCGTTCACGGAAACTACCTCCTAAATTTTTTCGATTTGAATGTTTTTATTCCCGACTGGATAGGCAATTAGCCTAAATTTCAATATACTATAATTAATTTGAATGTTTTTATTCCCGACTGGATAGGCAATTAGCCTAAATTTCAATATACTATAATTATTCTCATATAAAAACCTTTCCAAGGTGCATTTTCTCCGATTTTTTTCAGGCATTTTTGGTTTCATGCCCTTTCTTCTTTGCGGGTTCTTTTTTTGGCCCAGGCATTTTTTTACCTTGTTTTTCCTGTTCCAGGCAATTCTCTTCCACGGCCTTTTTTTCAAATTTTGTGTGGCTTTAAAGGCTGTAGAATATCTCCGCATTTGAAGCACAATTTGAGGCATTAAGTTTAAAAGTATTCGACACCCTGTTTAAACCAAGAGCATTATTATATAGAAGAATAGAAGTAATTGTAGTGGTTATGCGCTGGCACAGCTTGCAGTTAAAGGATGTTTTCACGCAACTTGAGTCAGATAAAGGCGGGTTAAGCAGCGGCGAAGCAGCCAAAAGGCTGAAGCGCTTTGGATTGAATGAAATAAGGCTTGAGAGGGCAATTTCTCCCCTGAAAATTTTTATATCGCAGTTCACCAACTTTCTTATAATTGTTTTAATTGCTGCTGCTTTGGTTTCAATTGCAATTGGCTTCCTGCCGGGGAATGAATCCCATTACATAGAGGCAGGCTTGATTCTTGCAATTGTCTTTGCAAACGGAATCTTTGGTTTTGTGCAGGAGTTCAAGGCAGAGGAAAGTTTGGCAGCCCTGAAAAAGCTGAGCCCTGACAGGGCAATGGTTCTGCGGGGTGGGCAGAAGTTCTTTGTCAACGCCAGCGAGCTCGTTCCAGGGGACGTAATTTTGCTTGAGCCCGGGGAAAAGGTGCCGGCTGATGCAAGGGTTTTTGAGGCAAACAACCTGCATTTGGATGAATCCCTGCTTACTGGTGAGAGCGTTCCAGTCAGCAAGATAACAAGGGCCTTGGCTGACGAAACCAACTTTGCTGAGAGAATTAACTTGGTTTTCAAGAACACAGTTGTTACCAGCGGAACAGGCAAGGCGGTTGTAACAGAAACAGGCTTGAAAACCGAGGTTGGAAAGATTGCTGAGAGGCTGCATAGCCCAGAGCAGAAGGTAACCCCTTTTCAAATTGAATTGGAGCAGCTTGGGAAGAGAATCGGCTTTCTTATTCTGGTAGTGATTGTGTTCGTTGCCCTAACCCAGGTTCTTTTGCATCAAGCAGACCCGCTTCTTATCTTTGTTGCTGCAGTGAGCTTGGCGGTAGCCGCAATCCCTGAGAGCCTGCCTGCTGTTGTCACCTCTGCTTTGGCTCTTGGAACAAGGAAGATGGTCAAAAAGAATGCTTTGGTTAGGAAGCTGAGCAGTGTTGAAAGCCTGGGCAGTGTTGAGGTAATTTGCACGGATAAAACAGCTACGCTTACAGAGAACAGGATGACTGTGACAAGGCTGTACAGCAATGGGAAAACAATTGATGTAACTGGAACCGGCTATGGGCTGGATGGAAACTTTCTTCTGGGAAAGGTTGAAATTGACCCAGAGGAGTTCAAGCTCTTACTCCAGTGCGGTGCATTGTGCAATGATGCAGCAATTTCAGTTGATGAGAACGATGAAATGCAGTTTGTTGGCGACCCCACGGAGATTGCCCTGCTTGTTAGTGCAAGAAAAGCCAATTTGAACGAAAAGCGTTTAAGCAGGCAATTTCCCAGAGTAGATGAGATTCCCTTTTCCTCAGAGAGAAAGAGGATGCTGACAGTTCACAAAGCAGATAGGGCAGGAATGCTTGTTTTCATGAAGGGCGCCCCGGAAACAGTGCTGCAGCACTGCACAAAAATTCTTGTTGCAGGAAAGGAGAGGAAAATAACTGAAAGGGATGTGAAGGAGATTGAACAGCGCAACATGCTTTTTGCGCAAAGCGCTTTAAGGGTTCTTGGTTTTGCATTCAAGAGAATGGGTGCAAAGTACAGCAAGAAGAATTTGGAGAAGGGCCTTGTTTTCCTTGGCCTGCAGGCAATGATTGACCCGCCGAGAAAAGAGGTCAAGCAAAGTATTGTTGTTTGCAGGGAGGCAGGCATTAGGGTTATCATGGTTACTGGCGACAATATTTTGACAGCAAAGGCAATTGGAAAGCAGCTTGGCTTAACTGGCAAATCCTTGGAGGGCCGGGACATCCACAATATGAGTGAGAAGCAGTTAAGCAGGGAGGTTGAAAAAACCAGCATCTTTGCAAGGGTCAGCCCAAGCCACAAGCTCAGGATTTTGAAAGCCCTGCAGGCAAACAACCACGTAGTTGCAATGACTGGCGATGGCATAAACGATGCGCCTGCCTTGCATAGTGCGGATGCAGGAATTGCAATGGGTATTAGGGGAACAGACGTTGCAAGGGAGGCCAGTGACATAGTTCTGCTTGACGACAACTTTAAGACAATTCAGGAAGCAGTTAGCGAGGGCAGAACCATATTTTCAAATATCAGGAAATTTGTTTTGTTTTTGCTGATTTGCAATGTTGCTGAGGTGCTGGTTTATTTCTTTGCCTCTTTGCGGGGCTTTTTGGCTTTGACTGCTTCCCAGCTTTTGTGGATTAATCTTTTAACTGACGGAATGCCTGCCGTTGCCCTTGGTGTTGATCCTGCCCCCAAGGATATAATGAAGAGAAAGCCAAAGGGCAAGAGCGAAAAGGTGATTAACAAAAGGGTTGCTCTCTTGATTGCAGTGGTTGGCTCAATTGGCACTGTTTGTCTGCTTGCCATTTTCTTCGCTGGTTTAAGTAAGGGCATTGCTGTTGCACAGTCAATGCTTTTCACAGGCTTAATCCTCTCTGAGTTATTCAGGCTTGCTATAATAAGGCAACAAGAGGCCCTTGGTCTTTTCTCAAACAAGTGGCTTGTTTTGGCAGTTGTTGCTTCGCTTGTTCTGCAGCTGGCTGTTCTTTACACGCCTTTGGGCCTGTTGTTTGGAACAGTTGCCCTGGGGGAAGCAGGACAGTTTCTCTTCCTTGTTGGTGTGGAAGAGTGGACTACAATACTCACTTTTGTTGCTTTGGGAGCAATAGCAGCGATTGGTGCTACAAAGGTAATTGTTAAGCTGACTCCAACAAGAGCATAAAAGGTTTTAGTTGCTCTGCCCCCAGGGGAATAGAATGAGCTGTGCCTTTCCCCTGGTCTATATGTGACCAGAGGCTATATGGCTATTTTGTTTCTATTTTTTGCCTGAGTTGGCAGACCGCCGTATGCCTTGCATCGGGCGCGGCAGACTAGCATCTGCCACTTAGGAGTGATAAAAAAATGAGAAAGGTGCAAGATGTAGTTGCATATACGTCTGGACAAGTAAGGCTCTGGACACATTTGATGTTCAAAGTCAAGTACTGTCATAGAGTATTTGACTATGAACAGGTTAAAAACAGGTGTGCTGAAATACTGGAAGAAGTGGCCCACAACCATAAAATGTCCATAGATGTGATGGGTTTTGACGGCGACCACCTGCACATGATAGCAGATATAGGGCTGCACTCTGCCCCACAAGCAGTCAAACTGTTCAAGTTACAGCATTTGAAAACGCTGAAAGGGGAGAACCCC
>JAFCFG010000158.1 GCA_017608725.1 Candidatus Iainarchaeum sp. | reverse complement strand
TGGTTTGCATCAGCATATTGGTTCAGGGTGGTTGGGCAAAGATGTTCAGGCCTTCCTGGAAACAGTTGACAGGACGATTGCCGTTGCAAAAAAAGCAGAAGTTCTTTTGGAAAAAAAGCTGCTATTTGTTGATTTTGGGGGAGGGCCTGGCATAAGATACATGCGGGAGCAGGCCGATTTCCCACTAAAGAAATACGCCAGGGGCATTGTTGAAAAAATGAATGCCAGCAGCCTGAAAGCAGAGATTGCGATTGAGCCAGGCAGATACATTGCAGGGGATGCCGGTATTCTTCTATGTGAAATAAACACTGTAGAGGAGAAGAATGTTCCAATAGTTGGAGTGAACGCTGGATTCAATGACCTGATAAGGCCTGCCTTATACTCTGCTTATCATGAAATGGTTGTATGCAGCAATGTAAACGGCAGGGAGAAAAAGGGCTATATGGTTGCAGGCAACTTGTGCGAGACCACTGATGTATTCAACGAAAGCAGGGAAAAGCTGAGGGAACTACCAATTCCAAGGGAAGGGGACATTCTTGCAATTCTCAATGCAGGCGCATATGGCTTTGTGATGGCCTCGAACTACAATTCAAGGCTGTTGCCTGGTTGTGTAATGGTTCTGGATGGAAAGGCCCACTTGATTAGGGCAAGGCAATCCCTGGATGATTTAATCAAGAATGAGAAACAAATCTAGGAATTATTTCTTTTTCCCCTTTTTTTTCTCCCAGCTTTGTAATGTTTTTTTACTGCATCGTGCTTTTCCTTTGTCTTGCAGAGCAAGGTTAGGGTTTTTACCTTTTCCTCCAGCTCATGCTCTTTGCGCAGCTTGTCTTCGGAAACCTTCCTGAAATGCTTTACAAGATCCTGTTGTTCTGCAAGCTGTTGCCTCAGCTTTCTGATTTCAGCGCCATACTTTCTCTCCACCTCCCTTTTTACAGCAAGCTTTGTTTCCTGCAGATTCAGCATTTCCTGCGTGTAAGTGTTCCTAAGTTGCAGTGTTTCGTGTTCTACATCCAGCACAACCTTCTTTGCATAGTCCCTTTCCTTCTTCAAGGATTTAATCAGCTCTTCTGCTCTTTCACTGTACTGGCTGAACAACTCCTCCAGATTATCGAGCTTTTGCTTTAGCTCTGCATAACTGTTTTCAATGTATTCAATCTGGCTTCTGTGAAAGTTAATGCTTTTGGCAAGCTCATCTGCTGACAAGGTCATTCTCTTCCCCAAATCCGTTAGGTCCTGTTCAAGGTCGGCAACCGTGCCCTCCTCAAAATAGCCCAAATAGCTTTTCTTCCTTACATCCTCGTACCTTTTTCTCAGCTCCTGCAGCTCTTCCTCCTTTCTCCTTAGGACTTCCATCACCTGTTTGGCTGTGCTTTTCTCAGTCAAGGGGGTCAGACCCTGCCTCCTCAGAAAAATAGTCATTCTCTCCAGCTCATATCTTGCTTTGAGCATTGAAGCAAGAATCCTTTGCTGCAAATCAGCGTACAAATCGGGTGCTTCCTCCTTTTCCAGAACATTGACTGTTTTAGCCTTGCTTTTCTTTTCTTTTTCCATCTGCAGGTTCCTGCGCAGGAGCTTCTGCAATTTTTCAAGTTCCTCCAAAAAGGGCTTTAATTCTGGCTTGTCTGGTTCAGGCAGCTTTTCAATATCCTCAACACCCTTACTAAAAAGCCTGTACAAGCAGTCCAAATCCTCGCTGGTTTTCTGCAGCGCAGCCACAAAACCGGCCCTGCTCATAGTTCTCCAGCTTTGCCTGCTTGCATCCTGCTGCAATTCGTTTATTTTGCGCCCAATGTCCACAACAGCAATTTCCTTACCGGCCATAAAACACTATAATTATGTCAAACTTGGTTTTAATGATTTCGCCTAAGGTTTTTATTTCCCTAATCCCTATTATTATCGCAATGCAAATCTACTCAGACAAAGGCCTTTTTGTTGGAAATATAGCAATAGACCCAAGCAAAGCCAGAGCCAGCTGCCCAAATGTGCTTACCCATGGCCATGCAGACCATGTTTGCCTGAAAACCAACAGCACATACATTTGTACAAACAAAACAAAGGCAATAATTGAGAACAGGTTTGGCCAGATACCACAGGGAACAAGCCTGCGCTTTAAAGAAAGGCTGAGAATAGGGGATGCAACTCTCAGCCTGCGCAACAGCGGGCATATTCTGGGAGCTGCCCAGGTCCTGATTGAAGGAACCCAAACAATTGCCGTTACTTCCGACTTTAAACTGCAGGATTCGCTTATACAAAAGGGGGCAGAAGTCTTGCCATGCGACATTCTTGTGATTGAAAGTACCTTTGGGTTGCCCTGCCATTCTTTTCCAAGCAGAGAGCAGTTGTACGATGAAATGGGAAAATGGATTAAAGAGAGAAGCAAGCAGGATTTTGTTGTATTAGCTGGCTATTCCCTTGGAAAAGCCCAAGAGCTTACGGCAATTGTAAACAAATATGCTGGCATCACTCCACTGGTTCATGAATCAATTTTCAAAAACAACAAAACATACGAACAGCTTGGGGTAAAGCTTGGTAAGTATATTCAATTAAACCACAA
>JAFCFG010000157.1 GCA_017608725.1 Candidatus Iainarchaeum sp. | reverse complement strand
AGGTTGGAAAGAAATTAATTAAATGATTTGTTTTTTTCTGTTACGCATTACAAACAACACTGCAGCCAAAACCACTAACACAAGCAATGGGTGCAGTTCGGGGCTTTCAATTTGGGGTGTTTCCTCAAACACTTTGAATGTTGCCGAATTCTCGCATTTGTCACAGTTTCCACCCAACACACGGGCTTTTGCCTGATAAGCTCCAATGCCAAGCTTTCCTGCAACCCATGGAACATTGCATGAATGCGTTGCAATAGAAGGCAAGCCAGGCTGTTCAGGAACGCTTTTCACTTCAATGCTCACCATTGCATCCTTATTGCACAAAGGAGTTATAATTACATCATTCCCGGTTAAAACATTATTCGCAACAATTCCAGTAATAGACACAAGGTTTTTGGCCAAAATCTGCTCTGTCTTTTCAGATGAAGCACCATATTCATCCTCAACATAAAGCTTTATATTGCCGCTTCCATTGAACACTGCACTCATTGAATCAGCAGTGCTTTCAAGAACGCCGTCCTTGTACCATTCAATCTTTGCAATTGAATGGCCATCGCTGTCAGGGTCACTTGTTTTATTAATTGTTTTAACAGTGAAAGGAGCAAAGCCTGTGTTGCCGGGAATCACTTCAAAGTCAGCAACCGGTGGACTGTTTTTTACAGTAATTGTTTTCTCTTTTGTTGCACTCAGTGCCTTAGATGGATCGCCACTTAAGCCATCATCCGTAACAGTCAATCTTACAGTATATGGGGCATCACTTGGCTGCAAAGCAGGGTCAAAAACATGCTTTATGACCTTGCCAGAGCCAGTTACAGTAATTCCTCCTTTTTCATACCCAAAATCCCAGTCATAGCTTACAATGCTTCCATCATCAGTTGAACAAGAAGCATCAAATGTAAACTCTGTAACACCAACAATGCCTGAACTCGGCGTAACAGTAAAACAAGCAACAGGTGGTTCATTGGTTTCAGTCACATTAACAATTACTTGTGCAGTGTTACTCAAGCTGCCGGCTGTAACAGTCAATTCAACAGTGTAACTTCCAACTGTTGCAAAAGTGTGATTAACAGTATCGCCATTGGCAGTGCCTTCGCCTGCTCCAAAATTCCAACTACAGGAAATGGCTGCTCCTTCTGGGTCCTCGCTTGGATTGCTTGGGTTTTTGCATTCAAAGATGACCTCTGAATTCTTGGTTATTTCAACCTGTCCGCCACTCAAAGCAGGCGTTGTAACAATTGCTGCTTTTGGATAACAATCACCTTCACCTGAGGGTTCATCACACCCATAAGGGCACAAAAACTTTCCAGGCGGATTACATAGATCGCCGGCTGATTTAATCACACAACTGCCATTACTGCAACCCCAGTCATCTCCTGAATATTTTGCCTTAAAAGTGCTCACTTTGCCTTTTACATCGCATTTCCATTTTGCAGTTGCACAAGTGCCACCATCTTTGTTATTGCAGTTCTCCACAAAAGCACAGTCATTATCACAGCATTCATACACTTTTTCTCCATATTTACATTTCTTTTCAGGCGTGCATGGCTCTTCTGTTTCACACATAGTGTACCAGCACTTTCCACTTTCACAATTCCGTGCACTGCAATCAAAAATCTTAAAACAATAAGGTCCTTTGGCAAAATGGCAGTTCTCTGGAGCAGCACAAGACCATTCAGCTTCTAGCTTTGTTGGTTTTTTGTCACCACAGCACACATTTTTTCCAGGAGTACAGCCAGACCAGCACTTGTCCTTGCATGCAATCCATTCACTGCCAATTTTTGTTGCATTGCAGGCAAATCCCTCCGGTACATTGTCACATGGAACATCACATGGATTGTCATTCTGACAGGATTGACAACCAAGCTTTGTTGCACTCACACAATGCATATCCGGGTTAGTGCAACAATAAAGAGCAAAAGATGAACCAAAAAGAAATAAAAACAAAGCAATTGAAAGCAATAAGAGCAGGCTTTTTTTTCCCATAACCACCACTTTTAAGGCAAGATAAATTAGTTTCTTAATATATTTAAACTTTTTGCCTTTCCTTTAATTGGGTTTTTTAATGGTTAAAAAAAAGTATTTAAAGCTTGGACTGGTTGCCCTAGTTGTTTTTTTAATTGTTTTAATTGCTTTTTTTCTTTACAGTTCCTCTGCTGGTTCAAGCATTCCCGAAATGAAAATACCCGAAGGGGTTTCAAAGGATTACATGGAAATAACGCTTGACAGCAATGGCTTCAGCAAGGAAAGAATTGAAGTTGAAAGCGGCAAAATGTTTTTTTTAACCATTGCAAACAAAGGCAGTTCACCGCAAGTAGTTGACCTTTTTTTGAATTCCTGCAGTTCAGGAGCACTTGAAAGCACTCCCTGGGATGAAACAGATTATTCACTGAGAGAGCACATAACAATTGAAGGCAATAAGTCATACAATACAATGTTTCCCCATTACACAAAAAACGGCGAAGACCCATTGCCTGCAAGGTTCCTCTTTGAATGCATTACTTGTAATAATTCAAAATATTTAGTTGTTGACTTAAAATAAGAAGCAGAATTCACTCAATTAATTCAATTTCCACGTGAACGCTTTCAGGAATTTCAACCCGCATTACTC
>JAFCFG010000156.1 GCA_017608725.1 Candidatus Iainarchaeum sp. | reverse complement strand
ACTGTGCTCGCTACCGCTCGCCGGCGGCAGGATTAGCCGCCACGCCCGGCTAGTGCGGAGCCCATTCGCTTCGCGAATGGACTGTGCTCGCTACCGCTCGCCGGCGGCAGGATTCGAACCTGCGGGGCCTTGCAGCCCACCTCGTCTCGAGCGAGGCACCTTCAACCGCTCAGTCACGCCGGCTTTCCAAGGAATTTGTGCAAAAAACAGTATTTAAACCTTTTAAGAAAAGGTTTGCGAAAACAATATTTAAACCTTTTAAGAAAAGCTCTGCGAAAAACACCATTTAATGCTTTTATCCTTCTTTCAGCACTTTGTTCAATTCAAACCTTTTTCTTAGTTCCCTCGCCTCTATTGCTCCGATGAACTTTCCCCTTCTTGTAACTGGCAGGATTGCTATTCCTTTCCCAAGCATCTTTGCTGCGATTTCATCACTTTCCTCGTTCTCCCCAACAGGCCTTACCTTTCTGCATGCCTGCCCTGCTGTCGTTTCACCCCGCTTTTTTCTGTCAACAGCTGCAATTGAATTAATGTCAATTGCACCAAACCGGTTTTTCTCAAGTTGGACAAGAAAATACAATTCATTCCTCTTCTGCATCAATTCAGCAATCTTTTCAACTGACAAAGATGCCTTTGCAATGAACGGCTTTCTGTTCACAAACTGTTTGAGTGGCTCTTTTTCCAAAGCCTGCTTTATTGCTGCTGTTTCCTGCTCTTGTTTCGCGCCAAAATAGATGAATATCGCAATTATTGCTACAAGAATGCTTCCGCTGAAGAATCCAACCAGGAACAAGAAGATTGCTACAAAAACGCTTAGCTTTGTAATAATGGCAGTTGCTTTGCTGAAGCCAATTATTGATGCAAGAATGCTTCTTGCAACCCTGCCTCCGTCAAGGGGCAGGGCAGGCAGAAAAAGGTTGAAGGCGCCAAGCAGCAAGTTAACGTAGAACAGGCCAAGTAAAGGGTATATAAGCAGGGCTTCCTCAAATTCCACAGGGGATGTGAGGAACAACTCAAACCAGTTTGCTGGAAAGGGCAGTTTTACAACCGACACAAGCAGCAGTATTGTGAATGCTACAACGAAGTTGAATAATGGCCCAACTACTGCAATCAAAAACTCGCTGCTCGGCTTTTCTGGCAATTCTTCCGAAACCGAGATGCCGCCGATTGGCAGGAGAATTATTTTCTCAACCTTGCAGCCTTTCTGAATTGCTACAACGCTGTGAATCAGTTCGTGGAAAAAAACGCTGAGGAACAGGAAGAATAGGAGAATGATTATTGGAAGGAAGTTCTCTGGTTGAAGCAGTGCAAGCAGCACTGCAACGATTATTGCAAGCCAGACAAAGGTGTTGTGCAATTCTACATTGATGCCAAATAGCCTTCCCAATTTAAACGAATGCATCTTTTGGTTCCCCTTTAAAACAAGAAGCAGAGTGGTATTTAAACATGATGGAAGAAAAAAAAAGAAGAGGTTTTTTTGCCAGTTATGGCACAAACCCTACTTGCTCAACGAACAACCTTGGAGCTGCTGCTAGAAATATTGCCACTCCGACTATAACTGCAATTACAATAATTGCCAGTAGCAGTATTGCGTGAGCTATGCCTGTTGTCAATGCAACCTGCAGAGTGGTGAACCCGTGGGTTTCCTTTACAGCAGCAACATAGGCCATTAACAATACTATGCTGAGGAAACCAGCGGCCATTACAAGTATTATTATGCTAATCAACGGCCCAATTATTGGAATCATTTCCAATATGACTGCCGTGAGGCAGGCGCCTATGCAAGCCAAGGCAGTTGGCACAGCAGACAGTGAAAACAGGTAATACTGCAAGCTAAACGGCCCGTTACCTTCAACGATTTTTGCCGCAAGCCACCAGATAAGGTTGCCAATCAAAGAGAACACTATTGCAACTATTGCTCCGACTATTGGGAGAACGACAATTGATATCAGCCCCACAGTTCCGAGGAGTTGCAGGTTGTTCAATGTTTCCTGCGGTATTGTTGGATTCATGGCCAAGAGCGGTGCGAATACCAAGCCAACTAGTGCTAGGACTATGCCCAATGCCAGTCCAACTATAAATCCTGCTATTGCAAAATTTATCACTCCCTGTTTCAAGCTTGCTTTTGCTTTTTCTGCTGCTATTGTTTCCTCTGGTTTTGTTAGAATGCCCATCCATTCGTCAATCAATTTTTTCACCCCCCTCTGACTTTAGGGAATTGATTTAATCACTGCTTTTTTATATTTAAGGTTTTCGGAAGCCCAGAGTTTCTCAACTAACTCCTGATTGAAGTTGAAAATTTTTGTTTTTCAAACCTATTTTGGCAGCAAATCCATTTTTTTCCAATAATTTCCTGCTTAAAGCCCAATTAACCCATTCACAGCGCTTACTTAAGCGACAAACTCGGAAGCCCAATTAGCAAATTAGATTCTCTCCTGCTCTGCGTTTTTCACTGCTTCCCTCAACAGCTTTTCCACAACAAGCTTTTCTTCCTCTTCCTGCCGCACTGCTCCTTGTTTTTGCAGATGCCGGGGTTCCAGCAGTTCCAAACAGTATTTTTGGCTTCATTTAAAAGCCCCTGCCTTTGATGTATTCGTCCCACTCACTTT
>JAFCFG010000155.1 GCA_017608725.1 Candidatus Iainarchaeum sp. | reverse complement strand
TTTCCCTTGTTCTCCTCCCTGCCTTCCTTCCCTGCCTTTCCCTTGTTCTCCTCCCTGCCTTCCTTCCCTGCCTTTCCCTTGTTCTCCTCCCTGCCTTCCTTCCCTGCCTTTCCCCTGTTCTCCCAAAGGTATTTGAAGAATGTCTTTCCTGCCTTTGCAATCCTCTCTGCTTCCCTTGGCTGTGTTACAACCTGCATTGCCTTCTTTGCCATATACTTTGGCCTCAAATAGAATTCCTTTCTTGCTTTGTCACACCACTCAACCAATTGCCTGTTGCTCAAACCAGGCCTGCTTACAATGCAGTTGTGCCAGCCCCTTTCATCCAACCATTTGCTGTAATCCTCTGTTTCAAGCCACCCCTTTTTCTTGAACTCCTTGTAGGAGGCTGTTCCAGGGTAGACCATTATTGGAAAGAATTGCACTGTGTCTGGGTCTAGCTCTTTGGCAAGGTCGATTGTTTTCCTTATTGTTTCAACTGTTTCGCCCTGGTTTCCAACCATGAAGCAGCCATGCACCATAATGCCTGCTTTCTTTGTGTCCTGCATGAACCTGTGCATTCTTGCCACAGTTGTTCCCTTGCTTACATTGTTCAGCACTTCCTGGGAGCCAGATTCAAATCCAACGCACAGCAGCCTGCAGTTTGCCTCCTTCATCTTCTGCAGTGTTTGCAGCGAAACGTCAATCCTTGCATTGCAGCTCCAGCTAATTTTTATTCCTCTTTTAACTTTCTCATCGCAGAATTGTTCAACCCTTTTTGGAAAGCCAGTGAAGGTGTCGTCCTCCAGAAAGACCTCTTTTGCTTCTGGAAAATTCTCTTCAATGAACTCAAACTCTTCAATTACATTTCCAACGCTTCTTGTCCTGTATGCGCCAGTGTTCAGCACTTGCACCCAGTAGCAGAACTTGCAGTTGAACGGGCAGCCCCTGCCGGTTACAATTGTTACCTCCGGCCAAAGGTTCGCGCTGTAAAAGTAGTCCCTGTAATTCAGCTGCCGTTTGTAAACTTCGCTTACAAACGGCAGCTCATCCAAGTTCTGAATCAAAGGCCTGTCCTGATTCTTCTGCAGTTTCTTTCCCTTTCTGAATGCAATTCCCCTGACATTCTTCAGCTCTTTCCCCCCAGTTTTTCCCTTTTCCACTTTCTCTGCCAGCTCCCTTATAGTGTAATCATACTCATGTACTGCAACAGCGTCAATCTTTTCACTCAAGCCAAGGGTTTCCAGTGGAAGCGCGCTTGGATGTGTTCCAACCAAGGCAGAGAAAACATCAATTTCTTTTCTCAATTCCTCGAGCACATGTACATCGTTGTAAATGCTGGGTGTGCTTGTGTCGCTTACAATCATCTCTGGCTTGAAGCGCTTTGCAATTCGCTTCACATCATCCAGAGTTTTCCCTGATGCAGGTGCATCAACTAGTTTGCATTTGTGCCCTGCCTGTTCCAGAACGCCGGTTGCGTAAGCTAACCAGAGTGGGTAATAAATTGTACCTCCCTTGGTTACAGAGGGCGACCTGCTGCTTCTGCTGTATTTTGGGAAGAAGGGGGGATTCAGCATCAAAACTTTCATCTAACTCACATTTCACCGTTGTCAGCAAGCCCTTTCGCTTCGCAAAAACCTTTGGGAAATTTGCCTTCGGCAAGCTTCTTTGTTTCAAGGTTAGCGTGCAGCAAGTCCTCGAAGTCCCCTGCATCAAGCCACTTGCCTTTCAAGAATTCTGCCCTCAGTGAATTCTTTTCCATGTAGTGCCTTTGGATGTCTGTTACCTCTGTTTCACCCCTTGCACTTGGCTTCAGCTTTCTAATCACTCCAAAAACGCTTGGGCTCAGGAAGTAAACCCCGATAATTATGTTGTTGCTTCTGGGCTCTTTCGGCTTTTCCACAACCTCAGTAACCCTCTTTCCCTCACAGACAGCTACACCGCTCTTTTGCGCTTCCTCCTTTGTTCCCTTGTAGAGCAAAATCTGCATTTCCTCCCTGTTTTTCAGAAACGAGTCAGCAAACGGCTTCAAGGATTCAAAAACGATGTTGTCACCGTTGACTGAGATGAATTTGTCCTGTCCAACAAAGTCCTCTGCAAGGCCAATCGCGCTTGGTATGCCGCCTGCTTCGTCCTGAACCCTGTAAGTAAACCTTACACCAAAGTCCTTTCCGCTTCCCAGGTGTGAGAATATGTCTCCTGCATGGTATGTTCCGGTGATAACAAGAATATCATTCACTCCGGCTGACTTCAGCATCTCTATTGGATAGTAGATCATTGGTTTGTTGTAAACAGGAAGAAGGTGTTTGTTGGTTGTAAGGGTCAAGGGCCTTAAGCGACTCCCTGTGCCGCCTGCGAGTATAACCCCTCTTAAAGCCATTTTACCATCTCCTTCACTTCACCAGCGGTTTCCACCATTTTTCATTGTCTTTGTACCATTGCACTGTGGTGCGCAATCCCTTTTTGAAGTCCATTATTGGTTTCCAGCCAAGTTCTTTTTCAATCTTGCTGGTGTCAAGGCTGTATCGCAGATCGTGGCCCGGCCTGTCTTCAACTTTCTCAACCATTTCCTCTCCCTTGCCCAACTCGGCAAGGATTAATTTGGTTAGCTCAATGTTCTGCAGCTCGTTGCCCCCGCCA
>JAFCFG010000154.1 GCA_017608725.1 Candidatus Iainarchaeum sp. | reverse complement strand
TATTACCCTGCCATTGTTGAAAAAAGGCTGCTTATTGGGAAGGTAATCTACTTCAACTACGACCCTGCAATGACCCCGGGCATTTGGCACAACACCCTTGAATACCTGCGCTGATTGAGGCTGCCGGATACTTTTAATCTTAATGCCTTAAATTGTGCTTCAAATCCGGAGGTATTTGGCAGCCTGATTTTTAAGGGATAAATTTATATTTCTCTAATCCCTTTTCTTTTAGCAGTTGGTTTGGTATGGCTATTAAGGAGTTTGGCGTTGGCCAGAACATCGTGGGCAGGGGCCTTGCTGACTTGGAGAAATACGGCAGCAAGGGCTGTGGTTACTTTGGCAAGGTTCTGATGTCAAGCGGGGAAAAACCTGTTCTGGGAAGCAAGGTCTTGGTTGATTTGGCCCAGCCGCACCTCGTGCTTATCTGTGGAAAGAGAGGTTACGGCAAGAGCTACAGCATGGCTGTCCTGCTGGAGGAAATGGCGAGGCTCCCGGTTGAGGTAAAGCAAAGAATAAGTGTTATAACAATTGACACTGTTGGAATCTTCTGGAGCCTGAAACTGCCAAGAAGGGAGAAGCTGGAGCAATTGGCTGATTGGGACCTGAGGCCTGGGCCAACAGAGGTGAGGGTTCTTGTGCCTGCTGGAAAGCTTGATTTTTACAAGAGCAAGAAGATTCCAATTGACGGGGCCTTCACCCTCAAAGCAAGCGAGCTGGATGCAGTTGAATGGATGGCCTTGTTCAGGCTTACCTGGGCTGACAAAGAGGGGATTTTGATAACAAGGGCTGTTGAAACAGTGAAGGAACAGCTTGGAACATACTACGGCATAGATGACATCATTGCAGCAATTAAAAGAGACAAGGGGTCAGAGGCAAGCACAAGGCAAGCTGTCATAAACAGGGTGAAGGCGGCAAAGGCCTGGGGCCTTATTGAGAAAAAGGGAACAAAGATAAGCGAGATAGCAAAGCCAGGTGCAATAACCGTAATTGATGTAAGCGCTTACAGGCAGGCAATTGGAATGGAGGGAACAAAGGATATTATTGTTGCATTGCTTGGGAAAAAGCTGTTTGAGGAAAGGATGCTTTACAGAAAGGAAGAGGAGATGAGGCTTGTTAGGGGAGAGAAGAGGGAGAGCGCAATGCCAATCGTGTGGATGTTTATTGACGAGGCCCATATGTTTATGCCGAAAGGGGAAGACAACATTGCCTTGAAGGTTTTGCTTGAATGGGTCAGGGTTGGCAGGCAGCCTGGTTTAAGCCTGGTTCTTGCAACCCAAAGGCCGGAAAAGCTGCATCCAGATGCAATAAGCCAGTGTGATTTGTTTATTTCTCACAGGATGACCTCTCAGCCGGACATTCAGGCTGTGAGCGCTTTAAGGCCAAGCTACATGCACCAGGATTTTGACCGCTATTATCATGAAATGCCTAAGGGGAAGGGTTTTGCCCTAATTGTTGACGACAAAACAGAGAAGGTCCTAATGCTAAAGGTAAGGCCACGTTTTAGCTGGGATGCTGGTGTAACAGCAAGCGCGTTTGTGCGCTAATCTATGCTCCCTCCTGACTGCCCTCATAGTCACAATCAATCTTTCAATGTAACAGCAAGCGCGTTTGTGCGCTAATCTATGCTCCCTGGCAATTCTGCACTTGGTGCACAAAGAGGAAACCGTTTGAAAAAACCTTGTTGAGTGAAGTGAACTCAACCCTTCTTTCCTCAAGCTTATTCCCAAAAGCCTTTCTATTCACCATATCTGCCTGGTTCATTGTGTAGTCTATATCGTATTTGCATAGGATGGAGTAGTCTTTGTTCATCAGGAACTCATAGGTATCGTTTAACTTTTTTTGGTCAGCGTATTCCACTGCAAGGTCGGATAATACAGCCCTTTGGCTGATGTATGTGACATCATGGCCAAAGAGCGGGTCAGTGAGGATTCTGCTCTGGCTGCTTGTGTTCTCGCTTAGGAAATCATATGCAGTGCTTGAATAGGTTGAGATAGCCAGCCAGTCAATGCCAACAGCCATCATGGATGCAGCAATAAGCAGTATTATTGCAAGATACCTGGAGGAATTTGTTTCCTGCAGGGACTTTTCCGGGAGAATGTATGCCAATAGCAGGCCGATGTTTATTGCATTGAATATGTTCCACCTGTAGCTTATGTAAACCTGGAATAACAGGCCAAGCACCGAGCCTATCAGCAGTTTTAGGGCGTAAAGGTCGAGCCTTGCCTTTCCCCTTACCAAATCAAACAATGAAATTAGTAAAAAGAACAGTATCAGTGGCCCCAGGTCAAGGAAAAGGTAATAATAGTCGTAGTCAATCAGATAACCCCAGTTTTGGGTTTCGGCCTGCGAAACAATGCCAAAGCTCAGGGCATTTGGCAGGAACAAGATAAGGAAAATAACAGCAGCTATAACCACTGTTTTTACCATTTCTCTCCAGTATATTTTCTTCGCAGCGATGATGTAGAGAACAGGAAATGCCAGAAGCATAGGAGCTTGAACAAATGCTGCAAATGCCAGGGTAATTCCTGACAGCACTTGCTTCCTGTTTTTGATAAGGCAGGCCAGTGCAAGCAGGAATAGTGAGAGGGAAAAGGCGTGCCTTGGACTTATTACAAGGGCACCC
>JAFCFG010000153.1 GCA_017608725.1 Candidatus Iainarchaeum sp. | reverse complement strand
CCTTTTGCTGGAAAGCCTTTGACTGTCAAGTGGTTTCGGGAGAAGAGGTTTGGAAACTATAGGCTTTACTTTTTGGTTTTTGAAGACAAGAAGAGTGTGTATGCTGTTAACCTTAGTACGAAAAAAGACCAGCAGAAGATAATAAATTCTATTTGGTTATTGCTCGATACTTACAAGAAAGAGTTGGAAGATTTGTTGAAAAAATAGTCATCTGGCCCTTTTTACCTTGCCTGTTTTTATGTCCAACAAACTTGAAATAAGTTCTTTGAGGAATTCACTATCTATTTCAGCCTGGTGTTTCAGGCGCCAATACTCTTCTTTTGGAATAGTAACAGTTTCCTCCATAAAACCACTAATAGCCTATTGTGCGAAGCCCTATAAAAACATATTGCCCCAGGCGGGATCCAAAAAACCTTTTTTGGAAAAAAGGTTTGCGAAAACCCAGAACCCTGCAGGAAAGCCATCTCACTTCGTTCGATGGCTTATGCCCCAGCCGGGATTCGAACCCGAATCTCGAGCTTACTCCGCCTTTTTTTGGTTTTGCAAAGCAAAACCTTTTTTCCGTAAGCCTTTTCTTAAAAAGGCTCAAGGAAAAGTTTTGAGAGGCTCGGATGCTTAACCGTTACACTACCGGGGCGTTCCTCTTAGACTTTTGTATGAAAAAGGTTTTAATGCTAACAATTATATTATTCTTTCAATTAATTTTATATGGGTTTTTATGGCCAAGCGGTTTTCTAGGCGGCGCTTTTTAAAGCATGCATTTGCAAACATTGCGGGCGGCACTGCAATCGGAGCAGTTGCAGGCCTGTCAAAGCACTTGGGCAAGCCAACAAGCAAAGCTAGGCCAGCCCAGCAGAAAAAGGCTGTTGAAAGAAAAAAGACCGTAAAGAGAGCCGTTACAGCAAAAAGGCCTTCTCCAAACAAACCGCTTTTTCCAACAGCTTCAGGCAAAATGAGTGTTTTGCTTCCAGAAAATGCCCCCTGCCTTTCAGCATTGCAGATTGAGGCAGAGCTGCGCAGAAGGAACAGCCCGGCATTTGGATTTGGCAAAGCCTTTGAAAAGTGGGGAAAGCATTATGGGGTGAGGCCGGCTGTTGCTTTAGCATTCTTCAGAATGGAAAGCAACTGGGGCACAAAGGGGATTGCAGCAAAAACGAAGTCAATTGGAAACATTCGCTTCACTCCTTGGAGTGGAAGTGGCATAAAATATGAAAACTACAAGGGCTTCAGAAAATATGCTTCATGGGAAGATGGAATCAAGGACTTCTTCTGGCTTATTTCAAGCAAAAACTATGCTGCCGGAGGCATGAAAACCTTGAAGCAGGTTATTTCAAAGTATGAGCCCAGCAATGCAGAGAAATACCAACAGGTTGTTGTAAATTACCTCAACAAGCTGTTTGAAGAAGCAAGCATACTCTATGCAGCCAAATTGCTTTTAATAACAAAGTGATTAATTTATACCCGGTGATGAGCAGGCTGAGAACAGAGCCCTTGGAGGAGGGGCGATGAAGAAGATTTTGAGTGCTGAAAAACCTTTTTATGCCTCGCATAAAAAAAGCCTCGGAAAAAATCAGCCTCCGGCTGAAACTCTTCTTTAAAAAAGAAAAGCTTGCAGAAGAAATAACAGATTGGGCTTGGTCTGCAAAAGAAGGAATAAATTGGGCCTGCAAAGGAATTATTATTCTAGCAGCAGTTCAATTCTGTTGCTGTTTGCGCTTCCAACAGTTAGGCTGTTTGGTTGCGCTGATTCAAGGCAGAGCACGGCTCTTGCCAAGACCTCTTGCCCTGGTTCAACCAAGCCAAGCCTGCAGTTGTTGCAGGCAATTACTTTTATGCCAGGGCCAAATTTGATGAACAGGTTTTCTGCTTGACTTTGCCCTGTGTTCTTTACCAATATCTCTGCCTCGGTTTCCCCGGGGCAGTTCTGCAGCTTGGCATTGCTCAGGCTTGCTTCCAGTGTTGTTGGCTTTAGGACAGTGAAGGAAAGGCCGGGGCTTATATTATGTGGGATTTCGGTTTCCTTTTGCTTTTCTTCCTTTTCAGCACCCAATCCAAACAAGCCAGTGAAATCAACAGATCTATAATAGTGCGAGAAGAGCATTGCAAGCCCAATCAGTATTACCCCGAGTAAAAAAAGCTTCCTCTGCATCTTCATCCCTGCATTGAAAGGCTGACATTCAGGTATGCCGCCACAACCCGGAATTCCAGGGAGTTTGAGTTTGCCTGGTTTAAAAGGTTTTCAGATGAAACAACTGCAAAAACCGTTTTCTGCCCAGCTTCCCCCATGTTCACGTAAATGTCTGCCTGCTTTGTTTCATTTGGCTTTATTTCCGAAATGTTCAAAGTGCTTGTTTCTGTTTGAATCCAGCTGCTTTCAATTCCATTCAGCGAAATGCTTAAGTTCTTTGCCGTTACCTGGCTTGGATTGCTTATTGTTACAGTGAATTTCACAACAGAGCCAACCGGAACAACGCTTGGGTTTGTTGCTGCAGGAACGTCCTTTACCGGAAAGCTTTTCTGGCTTAATGCAATTATTGCAATTGCAGTGTCAGCCGTGTTCGAGTTTTCTCCATCCCTTCCAAAGCCATTGTCCGGCAGCTGCATTTCCTTGAGGCACTGCAGGG